>JAYTBY010000578.1:0-16105 GCA_043736755.1 Planctomycetota bacterium
CGCGTGAGCCCTTCCCACCGACCGTGGCTGATCTCCTTCAACCCTGCGCGCTTCTCGAGTGACAAGCCGTGGGGACCCGCCAGGATCTGTGCCGTCTCGACCGTGCGCGAGAGCGGCGACGTGTAGATCGCTGCGATCTTCTCCGTCGAGAGCCGCTCGGCGAGTTGCGCGACCTGCGCGCGACCTTCGTCGGAGAGCTCGACGCCGATCTCTCCGGAGAAACGGTTCTCGGCCGTCAGTTGTGTGGCGCCGTGGCGCACGAGGAGGAGTCGTGTCGTCATCGTGGAATCTCGCTCGGGGGGAAGCGGGGAAGCAAATGAACGATCGGCTCACGAGCCGATCCTCAATCGCCGCTAGCGTACGCGCGCCGTGCATCGACCTGCACGCAGCGGTCTTCTTCCGCGATCCAGGCCGTCAACTGCTTGCCCCACACGCACCCCGTGTCGATGCCGCGCACCTGCGGGCGCTCCACGAGTCCTTGTCGAGCCCAATGTCCGAACACGACGGTGCGCGTCTCGCCCGGATCACGCGGCCAGAAGTGGTACCACGGCTTGAACGACGCATCGGGCGGCGGCCAATCCTTCACGGGGCGCGCGCCGAACGAATCGCAGTAGCGCACCGCGATCGCGAACCCGAGGTCTTGGTTCTCGACGAAGGGATCGAGACCGCTGAGACGTTCGAGTGGATCGACCCAACGCGGATTCACACCGGCGTGGACGAGCAGGGCATTCCCGCGCTGGATCACGAAGGGCTTGCGCAAGAGCCAGCCGAGCAACTCGGCTCGATCGTCTGCGCGCAGGATGTCGCCGAACGTGTCCGACGACTTCGATCGGCGCAATCCGCGCGCCGTGCGCAGCAGCGCGACGTCGTGGTTCCCGAGGACGCCGCCCGCGCCGAGCTCGCGCAGGAGTCGCACGACTCCGGCGGAATCGGGTCCGCGGTTCACGAGATCACCGACGGGCTCGAGCCGGTCCGCTGCGGGATCGAAGCGCAAGCGCTCCAGCAAGTGCTCGAGCTCCACGCGGCAACCCTGCACGTCGCCGAGGAAGATCGTGCGACCCTTCCGGGTCGATCCGGATTCGTTCTCTGCGGCGGTCACGGGTGGGGGAGGTTAGCGGCTTGCGACGCAGGCTTCCCGCCACGATCGCCGGGGGCCAGACTGGATCGGCCATGGGGAAGCTCGTTCTGTGCTGGATCGGCCTCGCCGTCGCCGTGGTCTACGTCCTGAACCCCACGGCCGGGATCTTCGAACTCCTGCCCGACGTCCTGCCGGGTGTGGGCAACCTCGACGAGGCCGCCGCCGTCGGCCTCGGAATCGCCTGTTGGCGCTCGATTCGAACGAGGCGCGCGGAACGCCTTGCCGCATCCCCGGGCGTGCGGATACAACCTTCCCCCTCGAATCGCGCCGGAACACCGGGCGATCCGACCTAGAGAGAATTGATCGACATGGCCAAAGCACGCAACAAGAACATGGGTCCGACCCGCGGTCGCGCGAAGCCGCGCAAGATGGGCATGGGCTCGGGCAAGTCGCGCAAACAGGTCAACACCAAGCGCAAGCCCTGATTCTGGTGGCCGCCGCTCGCGCACGTGAGTGAGCGCACCATCTTGCCGGCGCTAGCGGCCCTCGGCGCCGCGGCAACCTGGGCCCTCGCGAGCCATCTGTTCCGACGCGCGCTCTCGCGTGCGGACGGTGCGCTGCCGCCCAGCGCCGCGGCAGCGAACCTCTACAAGAACGTTCTCGCGTTCGCCGTCTTCGGCGTGGTCGCGTTCGCGAGCGGCGGAGCGTTCCCGGCCGCCGATCGCTGGCCGGCCCTGGCCGCATCCGGCTTTTTCGGCTTCGCGATCGGCGACATGCTTTTCTTCGCGGCGCTCCCGCTCGCCGGCGTGCAGGTCGCGGCGATGTGCGGCCTCGTCCACGTGCCGGTGGCAGTCCTCCTCGGCTGGATCGTGCACGGCGAACGGCTCGAGCCCGCGGCACTCTTCGGCGGTGCCTTGATCGTCGCGGGTGTGCTGCTCGTCCTCTCCGAAGTCCCGCGTGGCGTCGTGCGCGATCCACACGCTCGTCGGCGCGGAGTCGAGCTCGCCATTCTCGCGGCGCTCGCGCAAGCCGTCGGCGTGGTCACGGGGCACGGCGCGATGCAGGGCCAGGAAGTTCTGGGCGGCACGATGGCGCGGATGAGCGGCGGAATCCTCGGCGCGTGCGTGATCGCGATCGTCGTCGGCCTGGTTGCGCGCGGTTCGAGCCCGGCGGGTGAACTCGCGCGTCTCGCTCGTCCATGGAAGGAACCCGCAGCGCGTCGGGGTCTCATGGTCGCCGCCCTGTGCGGATCGATTGTCGGTCTGCCGCTCTTCCACTACGCGTTGCGCGGCATGGCGAGCGGCGAGGCGGCTGTGCTCTTCGCGACGACGCCGCTCTTCACGCTGCCGATCGGGTTCGCGTTCGGCGAGAGGCACGGAGTGCGCGCCGTGCTCGGAGCCCTGATCGGGATCGGCGGAGTCGCGGCCGTGGTGTCGGCCGCGAGCTGAGTCGCGGGCGAGCTGAGTCGGATCACGCGCCGAACAAGAGACGCGGCACGCCGGCCAAGATGAGCGTGAGCACCGCGGATGCGGCGACCGTCATCCACAGGAACGCGAGCTCGAAGAAGCGGAACGAAGTCGGGGGGGTCGGATGGGCCATAGGGGTCTCCTCGGTTGCCGCACTCGAAGAAGCGGCGGGGTACCCAGGACTCCGCCGTTGGTGACCACAGCGGGCCGCGCGTTTCTGAGCGCACCCAGGGAGCGTGACCTAAACCACCTGTCCCTCGGCGGTTGGAGCGGTTCCCGTTTTCGCGACTGGCGGCGAGATCACGAGCAACGCGGCCGAGATCAGGGCCAATCCGGCGAATCGCGGGTCGGCGAGAACCGGCGCACGCTCGCCCAGGACGAGCAGCGCGTTGTACGCGGCATGCAGCGCGATGGCGGGTGCCAGGCTGCGCGTCCGCAACGTCAATGCGGCCAGGAGTGCTCCGAGCAGCGCCGTCGGTAAGAACCGGTGCAGCGAGGCATGCACCGCGCCGAAGAAGAAAGCCTGCGCGACGAGGATCTTCCACGTGCTCATCTCGCGCCGTATTCCGCCGAGGAACGCGCCGCGGAAGAAGATCTCCTCGCAGATCGCCGGCGAGATCGCGAGGAGGAGTACTTGCGCGAAGATCCCGAGTCCGGCGATCTCGAGAGGCAGTGCGAGCTCCTCGAACTCGCGCGGCAGCGGCAGGAATCCCTGCTGCCAAGCGAACACGTGCTTCGCGGACCAAGCGACGGCGGGCGCCGCGAGGATCGCGGCAACGACATGTGCCACGCGCGGAGCACGCCAAGCGAGGACCGAAGCGAGGCTCTCGCGCGATCGTCGCGCCGTGGAGCGCGCGGACGCCCACGCCGCGAGAGGGAGGAGGATCCACAACGTCGCTGCGAGCCCCCACACCGCGTGGTGCGACTGCAGCCATCCGCCGACCATGTACACGGCGAACACGACGACGAGCGCCCACCTGAGCGCTCCGCGAGAGGCCAGACGTCGATCGCGCGCTTCGTCCTCGTTCGGCGCGTGCTGGACGAGGCGCTCGGTGTCGAGCGTGCGCGCGAGCAGGAAGAGCGCGAGTGAGGCCCAAGCCGTGCTCGCCACGAACATCCATACGGCGAGGGCGGGCGACGCCGATCCGTGCAACACGTCGCGCAGGACCAGCGCGGGACCCGTGAGCGGAACCGCGGCGAGGAACGCGTCGAGTCGCACATCCGCGGAGAGTGCTGGCAGTGTCGGCACGATCGCGACGAGCAGCAAGGGCAGGAGCAGGCTCTGTCCCTCGCGAAATGTTCGCGCTCGGCCGCAGACGAGGCACAAGACGGCGCACACGAGGACAGCGGCCGGCAAGAACGCCAACGCGCCGAGCATCACGCGGGTCGCATCGAGCGCGAACGCGCCCTCACTCGCGCCCGGCAAGGTGCCGAACCCCAACGCCAGCGATCCGATCACGGAGGCTGCGTTGAGCAGCAACGTGAAGACGCCGACGGTCAGAACGACCGCGAATTTGGCGGCGACGATGACGAGAGCGGGTACCGGCTGGACGAGCAGCGTCTCGAGCGTCCCGGCTTCGCGCTCGGCGGCGAACGCCGTGAGGGCCGCGTGCGATGCGCCACCGAGGAGTACGAAGATCGCGAGGAGGGGTAGCCACCGGCCAATGCTCCAACCGGTCGCATCCGCGTTGCTCGCGACGTCGATGGGCGACAGCGCGAGTCCGCGAGCCGGGTCGTACCCGAGGAGGGCCAGACGTCGTTCGTCGGCGACTTCCTCCTCGAGGTCGTGGAGCGCCGCACGCAATCGGCGCTCGGCCTCCAGCCCCAAGTCGTTCGTGCCGTCGTACCACGTGAGGAGTGACCAGGACGGCGAGCGTTCGCCGGGCAGTGCCGCGACGAGCGCCTCGTACCCGTCGGCGAGTCGAGCGGCCGCGCGCGCATTCGGAGCGAGGTTTCCCTCCGGGCCGAGACGCCATTCGAATCCCTGGAGGACCAGCTCGGCATCGACCTCCTCGACGTCGATCGGATCGCACCTTTCTACCGCGGCTCGCACGCGTTGGCGCATGTCTTCGGGCGCGCGCGACACGTCGATGGCAACACGGATCGAGCGCGACTCGAGCGCGCCCGACGCGTACTCCTCGAGGAACTTCCTTCCGAGGAAGAGCAGTGGATAGAGCATGACCGGCAGCACGAACGCAGCGATGAGCGCGCGCCGGTCGCGCAACAAGTTGCGCATCTGTGCCCCGAAAATAGCTCGAAAGCTTGGCGCTGATCGAGCCACCCGCGGCGCACGTCGCGCACCGCGCGGCGTCGACAGATCTCGGTGGGGACGACGAGCGACCGGTTTCGAGGCTTCCGGTCCCGTCACCGCGTGCTCAGGCCCGCGTGCTGGACGAGCTCCTTGAAGACGTCCTCGAGCCAGACCTTGCCGGCTCTCTCGCGCAGTTCCTCGAGCGTCCCGCAGGCGAGCAATCGACCGCCATGGAGGATCCCGATCCGGTCGCACAGGCGCTCGGCTTCGGACAGGACATGGGTGCTGAGCAGGACGCACGTGCCGTTGACGCGCGCCGACTCGATGAAATCGATCATGGCCGAGCTGGCGAGCACGTCGAGGCCCGTCGTCGGTTCGTCGAGCACGAGGACCGGCGGATCGTGCAGGACCGTGCGCGCGATCGAGACGCGCTGGCGTTGGCCGGTCGAGAGTCCCTCGCAACGCCGATCGGCGAACTCGTCCATGGCGAACGCGTGCACGAGTTCATCGACCCGCGCATCGAGTTCACTCTTCTCGAAGCCGTGGAGCTTTCCGAAGTAGAGAAGAGTCTCGCGCGGCGTGAGTCGCGGATAGAGCCCCGTCGTGCTCGACAGGAATCCGAGCCGACGCCGTGCTTCGATCGGATCGCGAGCGACGTCGACGCCATCGACCTCGGCGCTACCCGCGGTCGGTGAGAGCGTCGTCGACAGGATGCGCAGCGCCGTGGTCTTTCCCGCGCCGTTCTGGCCCAGGAGTCCGAAGATCTCTCCCGGCGAGCACTCGAGGTCCAGGCCGCGCAAGGCCTCGACTCGTCCGCGGCGCGGATCGACGTAGGTCTTTTCCAGGCCGCGTGCTCGAATCGCGGCAGCGCTCAAGTCGAGCCGCCTTCCGCCGCGCGCGCCTGTCCGAGCCAGCGATCGACAAACGATCCGCGCGGCGCGGATTCGCGCGACAGGATGCGCATGGCGACGACGACGGCGATGGCTGAGCAAACGACGAGGGACACGGCGGTGATCGCGTACTCGAGAGGCAGCGCGCGTCCTTGAAGGAGTCCGCGGAACGCGAACACCACGTTGAGCACCGGGACACAGGCCAGGCCCGGAGTGAGTTCCAGGCCCGGGAGGACACCGGCCATCGCGGGCAGGATGAACAGCATCTGCACGGGCCCCAAGAGCGCTTGTCCCTCTTGGAACGTGCGCGCCAACGCACCGAACCCGGTGAGCACGGCGCTGACGAACAGCGCGAAGAGCAAGGCCAGGGGGGCGATCGCCGCGAAGGCTTCGAGCGGCAGGTCGATCTCGATTTCTGGGCCGAGTTGGGCCAAGGCCACGAGGTGTCCGGCCGAGAAACCGAGCGCTAGGAGGTTCAGCGCGGTGGCGATCACCGCCGTCGCGCAGACTGCCAGGATCTTGCCTTGGTGCACGGCTCTGCGCGGCACAGGAAGGAGGAGAGTCGTCTCTTGCGTGCGGCGTTCGCGCTCGCCCGCGGTCATGTCGACGGCTGGATAGAACGCACCGAGCACCGTCATCACGACGAGCAACATCGGCAACAGGAACGAGAGTAGGTAGGCGCCGCGCTCGCGGTTCGCAGCTACGTCGACCGCGACTTCGACGCGTAGAGGGGCCAGCTCCGCGGGATCCGTGCGACGTTCCTCGGCCGCGGCCTCGCGCAAGCGTGCCGCGAACTCGGGGAGCCGGCGCTCGACGCGCGCGCGCGCCAGTTCCGACTCTGGATCGGTGCTGTCGAAGAAGAGGCTCGAACCGACGCCTTGTCCTGGCGAATCCGCGCGACCACCGTTTTCCAAGAGAAGGACGGCGTCGGACTTTTTCGGATCGTCCTCGCCATTGCGTCGCACTCGCGCGCCGGCAGAACTCACGTCCTCCATGCGCTCGAGCGGCGCGACGTCGATGCGCTCGCGTCCTTCACGTCCGGGTTCCTCGGAGAGCGCAGCGGCGAGTTCGCTGGGCACGTCGGCCCGCGCGTCGGCGACGAGAGCGAGCTCGACCTCGGTGCGCTCGCGTGCTCCGGCCACGAAGAACGCGCCCTGGATCATCGCCCAGAAAAGGAAGGGGTAGAGGACGATCGGGACCACGACGGCGTAGAGCGTCGTCTGCCGGTCGCGGAACGCCGAGACGAGCTCGTGGCGCGCGACGAGCCACGTCGCGCGCATGACCGACGGCGTGATCGTGCGCGCGCGATCCGTGCGGTTCGCGCTCATGCGGGCGAACGCACGGAAGACTGCCAGGTACCGAAGTGGTCGGCGCCGGATTCCGTGACCGCGATGATGTCCTCGATGCGCACGCCGTACGCGCCGACGACGTAGATCCCGGGCTCGTTGGACAACGTCATTCCGGGAGTGAGCGCGACGTCGCTGCCGCCGTCGAAGTAGGGATCCTCGTGTCCTTCCATGCCGATGCCGTGTCCGAGTCGATGGGTCAACGCCGCATAGCCGCCCGGGTATCCGCTCAGAACGAGTGACGCTCGGGCTCGTGCATCGACCTCGCGTGCGAGAACCCCGGGACGAATCGTCTCGAAGGCCCTCGCCTGAGCATCGCGCACGGCGTTCCAGGCCCTTTCGACTTCGGACCGTGGGGGACCAAAGCAACTCCACGTGCGCGTCGTGTCGCTCTGGTACCCGTGCAGGCTGGCACCGGTGTCGACGAGCAAAGTCGAGTCCGGGTTCAGTGCGATCTCGTGGTCCTCGCCGTGCGGGAGCGCGGCGGATGCATCGGCGAGACACAGAGCCCACGGACTGCTCAGGCCGAGGCGTTGGTGCGCCGCGGCCATGCGCGACGCAACTCGACTGCCGGTGAGGCCGGGTCGCAGGGTCGCCGCCACTTCGCGGATCGCGAGTTGAGTCAGCTCGCTGGCGCGGCGCAGGATCGCGAGCTCGTGAGCATCCTTCCGAGCGCGCAGCGCAAAGACGACCGCATGGCCGGATCGGATTCGGGATGGACCGTGCGCGGCGGCCAACCGATCGGCGAACACGAAGCGGAGCTGTGGCTCGATCGCGATGCGCTCGATGCGTCTCTCGGCGAGGTGCGCCGCAAGGACGATCTCCACCCGCTCATGCTCGTCCCACGTGAGGATCGCGCCGCCGGGACCATCCGGCGCGTCGATCGAACGACGCGCACGGCCTTCCTCGAACGCGGGCACGATCCAGCGGTGATCTCCGTCGGCCGTGCCGACGAAGGCGAACAGGCGCTCGGACTTTCCCCAACTGACGCCGGTGAGCCAACTCAGCGTGGCGCCGGGCTCGACGAGGATCGCGTCGAGGTCGTTTTCGATCAGAACTCGTGTGAGTCGCTCGCGTCGAAGGCGTCGTTCCGTCGGTGAGATCGGTTCGATGCTGCTGCGCTGGTCCGCGAGGTGCGCGAAGAGCTCGCGTTCGGCGACCACGGCATCCGTCTCGGATCCAGAGGGCTCACGTGCGGCCGACCGCGGATTCGCGGCGCAACCGGAGGTGTGGGCGGCGAGCCCCGCGAGTCCTCCCAGAGCCGCCCCGCGCATGAGCGTCCTGCGGTTCATGCCTTGCATCGTCGCGCCTTTTCTCGTCGGTTCCTTTGAGCCTGATCGCGCCGATGGGCACGAGCGCGTGAGGCGCGACGTGAAGGTAGCCCTGCCCAGCCTCAGGCGGAAGGCGCGGGAGGACTCAACCGCGGACCCCAGTCGCGCCGATCCCTTCTTTCGAGATGGGTCATGTCGCCGTCACGAAGGAGGAGGGGCTGCGTTCGACTTCGTCGGTGCTGTCGCACGCCGGAACCCCGCCTGTCGACGTTGGAGCGCGTGTGCTCCGGGCAGCGCCTGTCCTCGAGCGCTGGTTGCCGCCCATGGACGAGGTCGCGAGCTCGGCCCGAGCCGAGCGTCGGCTGGCTCGCCGTGGATCCTCGCGCTTGCGCACGGCGTTCGTCACGGGTCTTCAGCTGGGCGTCTTGCTGCTGGCCGCTTACGGATTGCTCTTCAACTTCTCGACCGTGCGCGGAAGTTCGATGTCGCCCGGCATCCACGATGGGGATCGAATCGTGATCGACCATCTGAGTTACGTCTTGGGCGACGTGCAACGTGGCGACATCGTCGTGCTGGAGTATCCGCTCGATCCGACGGTCGACTACATCAAGCGCGTCATCGGGTTGCCCGGCGATCGAATTCGGATCGAGGGTGCGAGCGTGATCGTGAACGGACGATCGATCGACGAGCCCTACGTCGCAGCACAAGATCCGCGCACACATCTCGATATTGAAGTGCAACCGGAGACGTACTTCGTCATGGGCGACAATCGGCGGCACAGTTCGGACAGCCGCGAGTTCGGACTCGTCCCGCGTGGGAATCTCGTGGGCAAAGTCGACATGCGCGTTTGGCCGCCCCAGCGTGCCGGGTTGCTTTACTGAGTTAAGGGCCGCGCGTACCGTCATCGACCGTGGAGCACCGATCCGAGCGCGTCGTTCTCGTCTCCGGTTCCGTGCGCGGACTCGGTCTAGCCGTCGCACGGCGGCTCGCGCGATCCGGCGCTCGTGTCCACGTGACGTGGCGCAGTTCGGCCTCGCGGGCCGAGGTGCTGGTCCCGGAGTTCCAAGGCCGCGTGCACCGCGCCGACCTCGAGGACGAAGACGAAGCGCGGGCGCTCCTGGCTGCCGTCTTGGAGCAAGACGGTCGGCTCGACACGTTCGTCCACGCGGTAGGGGACTTCAGCTCGGGCCCGCTCGCCTCGACCGGCGCCGCCGAGGTGCGACGCCTCCTCGAGAACAACGTGATGTCCGCCGTGCACGCCTTCGACGCCGCACGCGAGTCCCTGCGGGCCACGCGCGGCGCAGCCCTGTTCTTCGGCGTCGCGGGCCTGGACGGCCTGCGCGGCCGCCGCGAGTCCGCCGCCTATGCCGCCGCAAAAAGCGCGCTGCTCGTGCTCGTGCGCTCCTGGGCGCTCGAGGAAGCCCCGCACGGCGTGCGCGTGAACCTGATCTCACCCGGGGTGATTCCGCACGACGGCGCATCCACGGAGACGCACGATCCCCTGCGGATCGCGCGCATTCCGATGGGATTCGCGGGGACGCCCGAGGACGTGGCGGCGGCGGCGGAGTTCTTGGTGTCGGAGGACGCGAAGCACGTGACGGGCGTGGACCTGCCGGTGGCAGGAGGTTGGCAGCCCTGACCGGATCCGGCCACCGACCCGTTGTTCGCCTCGGATCGGCAATTCAACGAATCTGGCCGAGCTCTAGGCCGAGCTCTAGGCGGGGGGAATGCCCGGCGAACAGGGTCAGCTTCCGTCGTCGGTGAAGGGCAGGTCCGCCGCGCTATTCGGGCGTCTCTCCACCAGGAACCCAAACACCTGCGGCGAACTCTGCGTGCCGCCGGGTCCCACCGCCGTCGTCCCGCGCACCTGGAACCAGCCCGACTCCAAGACCGGTACGCCCAAGACCTCGTTCGGGTCGTCGTTCGATCCGGCGAGGAAGGCGGCGCCGAACACGCCCGAGATCGAGAGCAGCGGTACGCGTGTCCAACAGGTGAAGGACGACTCGCACGAGAAGGCCTCTTCGTTGTCGTTCCACACCAGCCAGGCGGTGTTGGTCGTCGTGCTCGTCGCGCCGAGCACGTTGAGCAGCACCATCTCGCTCGACGCGGTTCCGCGCGGCAGTGGTTCCGCGGCTTGACCGAAGAAGCGCGGCACGTAGATCGTTCGTGGGCCGCGCTCGTACTCGGCGCCGTCGAGGTCGCGCTTGCCGTTCGAGTTGACGTCGGTCGGCAGTCCCGCGCCGGGCACGCCCTGCAGGACGAGCGGGGGCAGCGAGTAGTCCAACGCGGCGACGCCGTCGATGCGCAAGCACGCGCCGATCAAGTGATCGAAGTCGATCGCCGTGCCTGACAGTGACTGCGCATAGCACCACATGTACCCGCGCTGGACACCGGCCGCGTGTGACGCCGCCACGACGGTCAGCGTGTCGCGCGGCGTCAAAGTCGCGACGCGGTTCGTGATCTGGCACGTGATCGCATCGACGTAGTTCAGGTGGAGCCGGACCGTTCCCGAACTCGACGAGCTGTTCACGTTCGTGATCGTGAGGTAGGTGACCTGCCCCGGCCGATTGTCGAATTCCGGAAACAGGAGGAAACTCCCGGGCTCCGCTCCACCGGCGAACGCGGGGAGGGTGGTCGAGGCCACGAGAATCGGGAGGATGACCTGACGGATGCTGATCATGGGGAATCGCTGGATCTCGAGCCGGGGCCGCCGGGCGCCCGCTGGGCACCGCCCCTCGATTGGACGCGCGATCCCGAGATCCGACAAGCGGGACGCCCCTCAAGAGGGCCGGCCCGGCCTGCCGATCCGACCCACGTACGCGCATGTTGGCGCCCACCGGCGGCATCAGGATCGATCCGCCGACCCCGGTGGTTGACTCCGGACGTCGTGGCGGGTTCCGTGTCTGGCTGGGAGCTGGACCACGCGCGTCTCTTCCCCCCCCCTCACGGATCGAGACCCAAGACGATGCCCGAGTTCCAGGTCGTCCGGCTGAGCGAGGCCGCCCAAGGCCTCTTCTCTGCCGAGGACGTCGAGCGGCTCATGCGGGCCGAGTTCGACCGGGCGCTGCGTCACAAGTTCTCGCTCGTCGTGATGCTGGTCGGCGTCGACCGGCTCGGCCAACTGCAGGACCTCTACGGCTGGGAATCGAAGGACGAGATTCTGCGGGCCGTCGTGTCCATGTTGCGCAGCTCGCTGCGTGACAGCGATCTCCTCGGGTTGACCCAAGACGATCGACTCCTGCTCGTCTTCCCGCACACGACGCCCGAATCCGCAGGCCTGCTGGCGCGACGGATGTTGGTCGGAGCGCGGAAGCTGCGTTTCGATCGCGATGGCCGTTCGCTCCGGATCTCGCTCTCGGTCGGCGTATCGAACAACAAGCAGCCCAGCGAGCTCTCGTTCGAGACGCTCGTTGCTGTCGCGGAGGACGGGCTGTCTGTCGCGGACGGCGCCGGCGGTGATCGGTTCGTCGAGACCGAGCTCTACCAGCTCTACGAGAAGAAGCGCAAAGCCCGTTCGCGCGCGCGCGAAACGGAGGGTCTAGCACCCGAGACGCCGGCGCGCATCGTCGCCGCCGTGCCCGCGCCCGAGGCGAAGCGTCACGACGGCCCGCGGCTCACGCCCGAGGATCCGATTGGGCTCGCGTTGCTGGAGTTGCTCGCGCAGCAAGGCTTCGACGGCGGCAATTTCATCGACATCGATCCCGAGATGGTCGCGAACGCGATCCGACGCGCGAAGGAGGCCAAGACCGCGCCCGCTCCGGTGGTCCAGCACGTGCCGGCTACCCCCGAGGAGATCCTCGAGAAGCAGCGCCAGATCGAACTCCTCGAGCGCCGCATCGCGAAGCTGACGCAGGCGCTCGGGATGACGGAGCAGGACTTGGCGCGCGTGATGGCGATGAAGGGCATCGACTCCGGCATGCCCTCCATCTACAAGGACGTTCAGGGCCTCACTGGCGGCGAACCTGAGTTCGAGCGCAAGAAGGCCATGATGCTCACGATTCTCGAGGCCAACTTGGCTCTCAAGCGCGAGCTCGAGAAGTGAAACAGGTAGCGCGCGCGGCGCGTGGCGGAGTAGGACGACGATGAGCGCGGACGGCAAGACGGGCAATGCGACGAAGGAACAAGGCGTCCTCTACATGGGGATCGACCTGGGCACGTCGCGGACCTCGGTCGCGGCCAGCAACGGGGTGCGCACGACGTTGAGTTCACACGTGGGCTATCCGAAGGACGTCGTCGCACGGAAACTGCTCGGCAAGGACGTGCTGTACGGCGATGACGCCGTGGATCATCGGCTCTCGGTGAAGTTCTATCGTCCGCTCGCGGCGGGCGTGCTCAAGGCGAGCCAGCGCACGTCGGAGGACGTCGAAGGGAACATGAAGGCGGCCGCGGATCTCATCCGCGAGATCATCCGCCTGGGCAAGCCGAAGTCCGATGAGCTCGTCTACGGCGTGATCGGCGTGCCGGCACAGGCTGCGATCCATCACAAGGACGCGATCCTCAAGGCGGCCCGTGAGTCACTCGATTCCGTGATGCTGTGCTCGGAGCCGTTCGCGGTCGCGTACGGGCTCGACATGCTCGAGGACGTCCTCGTGATCGACATCGGGGCCGGCACGACGGACTTGTGCCGCATGCACGGCACGATGCCCGAGGACTCGGACCAGCTCACGAACACGTTCGCCGGTGACTACGTCGACGATCAGCTCGCTGCGCTCGTGAAGCAGCGCTACCCGAAGGCGCAGTTCACCACCCGGATGATCCAGACGATCAAAGAGCGTCACGGCAATGTCTCCGACGCGATGCCGCCGGTCGTCGTCGATTTGCCCGTCGAAGGCAAGCCGACGCCGTTCGACGTGACCGAAGACCTGCGGACCGCTTGCCGCTCGATCGTGGGACCGATCGTCGAAGGACTCTCGCAGCTCATCGCGACGTTCGATCCTGAGTTCCAGCACAAGCTGAAGAACCGCGTGCTGCTTGCCGGTGGCGGAAGCCAGATCCGCGGGCTCGACACGGCAGTCGAGGATGAGATGCGTCGACGGCTCGGTCAGGGGCGCGTCATGCGCATCGACGAACCCGTGTACGGCGGTGCGAACGGCGCGCTGAAGATCGCGCACGACATGCCGCCCGAGTACTGGGAAAAGCTGAAGTAGTCGCGATCGTTGGCCGATATGCGCGCCCCGCCGAACCGGTAGGTTCGGCGGGGCGCGCTTGCTGTCTCTGGTTCACCGTGCCCGTACTGCAGACGGAGGCGCAGGGGTTTGACGACTCCAGAACTCATGTCGCTGCAGCACGCGAGTCTCCCCGCGCGCGACGTTCACTTCGGCGATCGGGTCAGTTCCAACGTGAGCAGCGCGTACGCCGTGCCGAGCACCGGGTTCCCTTCCTGCCAGCGCGACGAATTCTCGTTGATCCACGCGCCATCGGTCTTGCGTACGAGTCCGAGCACCCGTCCAGCGAGCTCACTGCGCCACGCGTGCTCCTTTCCTTGTGCATCGATGACCGTCTCGCTGCCGTACAAGTCGAGCGCCTTCGCCATCGTGTGGAAGTAGTAGAAGAGCCCCTGGTATGCGGCCGTCGGATCCGGCCCGGCTTCGAAGCCCGGGTTCACGTCGAGCGTCCAGTTCTTCGAGATGAAGCCCCACGCGGCCTTCATGCGCGGGTCGTCTTTCGGCAGGCCGGCGAAGATGTAGCCCTTGAGCAGCGCGTACGTCATCGACCCGTAGGAGCGCGGCACCTTCTTCCCGCCCTCGAGCTCCATCATGCCCGCGAACGATTGACCCGGCAGGTAGGCCGCTCCGCCGTCGTCGCCCGACACGATGACCTTGTCGCCGTCGGGGATGCGCACGTCGTTCGACTCCGACCGATTCTGACAGCGCTGCAGGAACTTCAACGCGCGCTGGAACGCCGCATCGTCCTTCGGCAGCCCCGATGCATTCAACGCTTCGAGTGCGAACTGGAGGTTCGAAAGGTCCGGACGTTCGCCCGACCCGTAACCAATGCCGCCGTAGTACGGATCGTCGGTCGAGTACCCGTCCGCTTCCTCGACTTGGAGACCGATGAGCCAATCCCGAGCCTTGCGAATCGTGGCTTGATGCTCGGGGTTGCCGTTGCGCACGAGCGCGAGGATCACCGCGGATGTCGTGTAATTCGCGTTCTTGCCGTCGTGGATCGCTCCGTCAGGCTTCTGCAGCGAGAGGAGCCAAGCGACGCCCGCGTCGATCGCCGATTGGACTTCCTTCGAGCGCGGAACCGGTGCAGCGATGAGTCCACCGATCGCCATCGCCGTGAGTCCGGCGTCAGGCTTGCCCGGTGCGCCGAACTTGCCGTTGTCGCCTTGCGCCGCGAGGAAGCGCGCGCCGCGATCGATGGCGACCGCGATCTTCGCCGCGTCCGCGGCTTCGGCGGGCGCCAGTGGTTTCAGTGCACTGGGTGTCGACGTGGCCGGCTTGAGCACCGGGATCGCGCGGATCAGGACGATCACGTTGCGCGCCGTCTCTCCGACCTTGCCGAGCGGTCCATCCCACGCGCCATCCTTCGCGCGCTTCGCGAGGAGTTCGGTCACGCGTGCCGTGAGTTCGTCCTTCGACTGTGGGAGCTCTGCATCCTCGAACGGCGGCGCTTCACCGCCGTTCTTCGCCAGGAACGCCATCGCTTTCTGGAACGCGGTCTTCGTGTTGTCGTCCGCGTGCAGGGCGAGTGCGCCGGCCGCGGCTCGTGTCTGTCGCACGATGTCGATGTCCGTTGCGTTCGCCTCCGCGATCGAGCCATCGGGCTGCTGGCGGGCGACGAGGAACTGGAGCGCGCGCTCGACGAATGGCCCATCGATGCGCTGGTACTTGCGCGGCGACTGGATCATCGCTCGCAACGTCCACGCCGTCGTCTCGACGCTGGCGCCGTACGCCCCCGACTCGACGTCTTGTGCGTAACGCAGCCAGCGCAGCGATGGATCGATCTCGCGCCCGAGATCGATCGGTGCGGCTGGCGCGGGAGACGCCGTCCCGGCGACGGGGGCTGCCGCGCCTTGCGGGGCCGCATGCGCGACCGCGTGGGAAAGTGCGAGAGTCGACGCGAACGCGAGGAGCGCCGCGGAAGTCGGAAGGAGGGTTCGGATCGTGGCCTGCATGACGCGGATCCTAGTGCTCCGCGGCGCTCGGGAAACCCCTCATCGACGCGGCTTCGCGCGCGCTCCTTCGGACGACGAAGGTTTCGGATTTTCGCTTGGCGCCGTGATGGCGGAGCGCGCTCTACGACCCCGACGGGTGCGAGCCGGCCGGATCCAGTCGGACCGCTGTCCCGTAGGCCAGGATCTCGGCTGCCCCTTCGGCGATTTCGCAGGTCGCGATCCGAACTCCGACCACCGCGTCGGCGCCGAGACGGCGAGCTTCATCACGCATGCGATCGAGCGCTTGCTCACGGCTCTCGGCGAGGAGCTTCGTGTACTCGGTGATCTCGCCTCCGACGAGGTTCTTCATCCAGGCGGCGAGGTCACGACTCGCGTCGGCGGCGCGGACCGTGTTGCCGCGCACGAGCCCGACGGTGCTCAGAATCGTGCGGCCCGGAACGACGTCGGTGGTCGTGATGATCATCGGCGCAGGTCGCGGTAGGGGTCGAGGTGAACGGTCGCGCGGCGCACGAGCACCGCGCGCAGCGCGAGGAGGCCGAGACCGAGAACGAGCACGAGTGCCGCGCCGGCGATCGGGGGGCGGTGCACGCTTTCGAAGCAGGCCAGGCACAGCCACAGCATCGTCCACAGTAGGGCGAGTACGAGGAGAGCGCGTCCTGCGAATGCGAGGAGCGGCAGCGGCG
>JAYTBY010000579.1:0-3231 GCA_043736755.1 Planctomycetota bacterium
CGGGCGTCGGGCATCGGCGCAATAGTTCGAGCGCTGCGGCACCGCTTTCGACGCACTCGACTCGAGCTCCGCGTGACGAAAGCTGGTTCGCGAGGATCCGGCGATTCGTCGGGTTGTCGTCGACGATCAAAAGATGCTTCCCAAAGAGCACGGAAGACGCCTTGCCACGCGCTTCTTCCCCTACTTCGACCTTGCGCGGGAAGGGAATCGTGAACCAGAAGCACGAGCCGCGGCCCTCGTCACTCTCGCAACCGATCTTGCCGTGCATCAACTCGACGAGTTGTCGGCAGATCGCGAGACCGAGGCCCGTGCCTCCGAAGCGGCGGCTCGTCGAGCTGTCGACTTGCACGAAAGGCTGGAAAAGTTGGGCGATTCGGGCCGGCGGGATGCCGACGCCGGTGTCGTGCACGGCGAAACGCACGAGCACGGAGTGCTCCGACGACTCCTGCACGCCGACCTGCAACACGACGGTTCCGTGCGCAGTGAACTTGAGCGCATTGCCCGCGAGGTTGATCAACACCTGGCGCACGCGTCCCGCATCGCCCGAGACCGCGGTCGGAATGTCGGACGCGACCTCGAACGTCAACTCGACGCCCTTCTCGTCGGCGCGGTGGCGCAGCATGCCGGCGACGTCGTCGACCACGTCCGCCACGTTGAAGTCCAAGGTCTCGAGTTCGAGCTTGCCGGCTTCGATCTTCGAAAAGTCGAGGATGTCGTTGATCAGCACCAAGAGCGCGTCCGCGCTGCGCTGCACCGTGTCGGCCAGATCGCGCTGCTCTTCGTTGAGCGGCGTCTCGAGCAAGAGGCCCGTCATGCCGATCACCGCGTTCATCGGCGTGCGGATCTCGTGACTCATGTTGGACAGGAACTCGGCCTTCGTCCGGCTTCCGATTTCGGCCGCGTCGCGCGCGAGCGCGAGTTCTTGCTGAGCGAGCCAGCGCTCGGTCGCATCGAGGAAGACTCCGTCCATGTACGCCGGTACTGCATCTCCGTCGCGCTCATAGACCGGGACGCCGCGCTCCCACACGTGACGGGTTTCGCCGTCGACGCGCGCGATGCGGTACTCGAGGACGTAGGCGCGACGCTCGGCGACGGCCTCTGCGATCCGCGTCTGTACCAAGGCGCGATCATCGGCGTGGATCAAGCTCGTCAAGCCGTGCGACTCCGTGCCGATCATCACTTCGGCCGAGCGGCCGGCGATCGATTGAACGCCTTCCGACACGAACAGCAAGCTGCGCGCGTCGTCGAAACGGCAGCGATAGGCGACGCCCGGCATCGTGTTGGTCAGCGTGCGCAGCCGCGCTTCGCCCGCGGAGAGCGCCGCCGTGTGGCGCGCGAGCGCTCGCGCGAGCAAGAACATTCCGACGATCGTCACCGCCGCCGCGAGCATCGCCAGCACGGCCGCCGCGATCGCCAGGGTCTCGTCTCGGGTGACGGCGCGCTGGATCAGTCGGGTGATCGCGCGGTCGGAACGGGTCACCGCCGCGGCATACGAGGCCTTCAACTGTTCGTACTCGGGCGAGAGAACCTTGTCGAAGGCTTCCTTCGTCCGCCCTTGGCGCACGAGCGCGAAGCACGCATTCTCGAGTTCGATCAGCGCCTCGTTGTACGTGCTCGTCGCGTGCACGCCGGCGCGCGCTTCCGCGGCGTCGTCACCGAGCACGCGCTCGAGGACCGCGTCGGATTCCGCGAGTACTTGGTCGAGTTCGGTCTCGGCTTGGCGATAGCGGTCCTCCCAGCGCGAATCGCTGGAGGCCGCGGCGAGCCGGGCGGACATCGTCAAACGCTCGTCCAGCAAACACGTCTCACCGCGAAAGCGGTTCAGTTCCTCCGCGTCTTGGCGCGCGGACGGTTGGCGCACCAACGGGATCATCATCGCGCCGACGAGCAACAGCGCAGCCAATGCGATCGTCGAGGTGAGCCCGCGGATCGGGCTCATCGGTGCAGCCGCGCCGATCGTGCGCCTGTCCAGTCGCGTGCGCCGCCACAACCAAATGCCCAGTGCGAACACCGCCAGCGCGAGCACCAAGCTGGTCAGCAGAACGACGCCCCACGGGCCGGTGAAGGCGCCGTCTAGGTGCGTCGAACTCGAAGACTCGGTGGAAATCACTGGGAGCATGACATCGCGTTCGGGGGGGGGGGCCGAGCGCAGAGTCCACGTGCAGGACACGCGGCGAGCAGCATCCCCTGCGAACGGTGTGTCGACCTCGATACGGAGCGATCTTGACTGATCGTTCAAGTGGTCAGGACAGCGTGCGAAGCGCGCTCGTCTCGTCGCTGCACCGCGAGTCGGAAGGGCTTTCGGATGTGTGTACCGAGTGCCCTGTTCCCGAATTCGTCGGCGAATTTTGGGAACAGGGCACTCGCACAATCTGGAAGGAACTTCCGAGCGCGGTTCCATCCGATCAGGGCAGGATCACGTGAGACACGTCGTCCCGCGACACGTCGAACTCGTCCCCGTCCTTCACGAAACGCTCGGTGGGATTGAGGTGAGCGTGCAGGGCACGAACTCGCAAGTTCTCACCGTGTGTGCCCAGCACAACGGTGTTGAGGCGGCGTGATCGCGCAAAAAACCGAGCGGCGAACTCACGTGCTCCGGTCGAGCGCACGAGCGAGCTTGACGGCCAACGCGCTTTCCCGCCGCGCCTCGTCGGCGTTCGCGATTGCCATCTTCAAGGCTCGGCGCGAGCCGACGAGCACGCACAGCCGCCGCGCGCGCGTGACCGCCGTGTAGAGCAAGTGACGTTGGAGCATCATCCAGTGCTGGCCCGTCAGCGGCATCACGACGACGGGGAACTCTCCGCCTTGCGAGCGGTGCACGGTGATCGCGAAGGCGCTCTGCAGATCCGATAGTTCGCCGCCCTTGTAGAGCACTTCGCGTTCGGGGAAACGCACGATCGAGCTGCCGTCCTCGTTGACGTGCGCGATGCGTCCCATGTCGCCGTTGAAGACCTCTTTGTCGTAGTCGTTGCGCACGTGAATCACGCGATCGCCGGTGCGCCCCGTCCGTCCACCGACGCGCACTTCGCGTCCGTGCGCGCCAAGCTCGGCGCGCAAGCGTTCGTTCAAGGCGTCGACGCCGCACTCGCCGCGGTACATCGGCGCGATCACTTGCACGTCGTCGATCCACGTGCCGCCGAACGTGTCGGGAATGCGCTTGGTGACGACTTCGACGAGCCGTTCGGCGATCGCGGCCGGCTCTTCGGCGGGGAAGAAGTAGAAGTCCGACTT
>JAYTBY010000580.1:0-16098 GCA_043736755.1 Planctomycetota bacterium
GTCGGAACGACGACGGACGCCTGACAACCGACGAGGAACGACAGGCCGACGAGGAATCGTGTTCGCATGGGATCCGCGAATCCTAGCGAGTCCGATCAGATGGCGTGGCGAACCCCGAGCAGCTCGTACAGCCGATTCTTGATCCGACCGTACTCGGCACTGCCGACGTCGCGCGGATGCTCGAGGTCGACGTTCACGATCTCGGCGATACGGCCTGGCCGCGGCGTCAGGACGACGATGCGTTCGGCGAGCTGGATCGACTCGTCCACATCGTGGGTCACGAAGAGGATCGTCATCTTCTCGCTGCGCCACAGGCGCAGGAGTTCGCTGCGCATCTGCATCCGGGTCAGCGAGTCGAGAGCGCCCAACGGCTCGTCCATCAGCACGACCTCGGGGGACACGGCGAGTGCACGGGCGAGAGCGACGCGTTGGCGCATCCCGCCCGACAACTCGTGCGGATAGCTCTCCTCGAAACCGTCGAGCCCGACGAGCTCCACGTAGCGCCGCGTGATGCGCTCACGCTCGTCCTTCGCTCGGTCGAACAGTCCGAGCGCGACATTTTCGCGCACGGTCGCCCACGGGAAGATGCCGTATTCCTGGAAGACGAACACGCGCCGGCGATCGGGTCCAGTGACCGGCGCTCCGTCGATCACGACGGTGCCGCTCGTCGGGTGGTCGAATCCGCCGACGATGTTCAGGAACGTCGACTTGCCGCAACCGGACGGCCCGAGCAAACACACGAACTCGCCCGCGCGCACGTCGAGATCGACGCCGGAGAGGACCTGCAATTCGCCCTCTTTGCGGCGAAAACTCTTGTCCAGGCCGCGCACCGAGATCTTCGCGGCCGCGTCGTCGCGTTCGGTCCGCGTCATGGCTTCCTCGCGCTGCGAGCACGCGCGACCTCGAGCTTCGCGCGCACGAACTCCGTCTCCGACTCGCCGCGGTGCTTCGGGAATGCCCAACGCACTTCGTCGAGAGTCTCGAGCCGTCGAACCGTCCAGTCGAGCGCGAGCCCCAGGAGCCCGATGCAGATCATGGCGCCGACGACGCGGTCGTAGTTGCTCGCGCTGCGTGCGTCCTGGATCAGGTAGCCCAGGCCCGAATCGACGGCGATCATCTCGGCCGCGACGATGACGACCCAGGCGATTCCGAGCGCGATTCGCAAGCTCGTCACGATCTGTGGCAACGCTGCGGGAAAAACGACGCGCCGGATCAGCTCGAATCCGCCGAGGCCGAAGTTCTGCGCCGAGCGCACGTGAACGAGCGGTATAGCGCGCACCGCGGTGACCGTGCCCGTGACGATCGGGAAGAAGGACGAGAGGAAGATCAGGAAGATCGCCGACTCGTCCTTGACGCCGAACCACAGGATCGCGAGCGGGATCCACGCGATCGGCGAGATCGGCCGCAGCGCTTGCACGAGCGGATTGAGCGCCTGGAAGGCGCGCAACGACCAGCCCATCCAGAGGCCGAGTGGGATTCCGATCGCACACGCGATCCCGAATCCGGCGGCGACCCGGAAGAGGCTCGCCACCGAGTAGCGCAGGACCGTTCCGTCGAGCAGCGGGTTCGCCATCCCGCTCGCGACTTGTCCCGGCGTCGGCCAGACCCACACGCGGCGCAACGTGCCGTCCGCTCGAGTGATGTCGTAGCTCTTCCATTCGCACGCGACCTGCCAGGCGCACACGAACAGGACGGCGGTCGCGCAGGGCAGGAGCCACTTCGGCCACGGATCGCGCAAGCGCGCGGCGACGAAGAGCAGGCCGATCGCGACGAGTGCGATCGCGATCGGCGCCGGAGTCATCGCGCTTGGATGTCCGCGAGGCCGGGCAAGCGGTCGAACGGCACGTCCACCGTCTCCAGATCCGGGGCAAAGCTCGTGTCGCAGTAGTCCTCGAAGCGCATGCGATTCGGAAGGATGCCGGCTTCGATCGCCAAGTCCATGATCTCCTCGAAACGATCCTTCGGCGGCACGAGGTTCGTGTAGGAGACGCGGTCGAGATCCTTCGTCAGGACGCGCTCGAGCAGCTCGGGGGCCTGGTTGTAGAACAGCTTCCCCACGACGACCGCCGCGTCGCGACGGTGCTGGGCGCCCGTGCGCCTGTCCTCGTCGAGCCACTCGCCCGAGGCCGCGATGCCGCGCACGAGCTCGTCCACGAGTGGGCGACGTGTGTCGATGACTTCCTGGCGCACGACCAGCACGCACGAGATGAAATCGGGCCACAGATCCTTCATCTCGACCAGGACGCGTCCATAGCCCTCCATCTCGGCCTTCGTGCAGTGCGGTTCGCCGACGATGAAGCCGTCGATCGCGCGCGTCGCGAGGCTGACCGGATGCTCCGGCGGCGGCACTTCCTCGAGCACGATGTCGCCCGGTTTCATGCCGGTCTGCTTCATCATCCGGTACATGAGGAGGTTCTGGTTCGAGAAGCGGCTCGGGATCGCGATCGTCTTGCCCTTCAAGTCCGCGAACGTCTGGATCGGCGAGTCCTGGTGGACCACGAGCGCGCTGCCGTCACGGTGCCCGAGGTAGCAGATCTTCACGGGCACGCCGTCCGACGCGAGCTTCATCGCGAGCGGTGCGATCATGAACGTCGCGTCGATCTGTCGCGCGGTCAACGCTTCCTTCATCGAGGGGAAGTCGCCGAACTTTTGCGCCTGGAACTGCGTCCCGCTCGTGCTGTGCTGGCTCACCCAACTGGTGACCGGGCAAGTCAGGTGTCATGTCACCGGTAGGAAGCCGACGACGAACTTCTCGCGGACTTCACCGCTCGCGGGCATCCCCGTCGAGGGCGACGAATCCATGTAGCGCGGCGTCTCGTTGAGGAACCGGTTCCAGACGAACAGGCCGAGGAGGAGCGCGATCGCGCCCAGGACGAGTTTCTGCTTCATGTGTGGATTGCGAGGCGGATCGACTGCCGCTGGACCCACCGCAGAACGTACGCTCTGCGCCCCTGGGCGTCAGCCTCGACACCTTCTGTAATCCCCATGGGGACAGGAGGTTCCGAATGGGCGATGACTATCGACCGAGATCTCCGATTCGGAGCGGGTTTGTGCATCGCGGAGACCTCACGGGGCGAACACGCGCCGACAAGCATATGGAAACCCTCTTCCTCCTCTCCTCGCTCGCGGTCGACGCCGCGCAGGTTGCGAACACCTCGGACCCGGCTTCGATGCGGGTCTGGGCCTACCTCGCCTTCCTCGGACTCGTCGTGGTGTTCCTGGCACTCGACCTGGGCGTCTTCCACCGCGAGGCCCACGAGGTCCGCATGAAGGAGGCCGTCGCCTGGTCGGCGGTCTGGCTCACGTGCGGGATCGCGTTCAGCGTGTTCGTCTACTTCGCGTACGAGAACCACTGGCTCGGCCTGGGGCTCGAGACCGCCATGTACAACGCGCGGGCAGCCGTCGAAGCCGGCGGCCCGCTGATCGTCTCGGGCGAGGTTCTCGGAGCGGACGCAGCCAAGCAGTACCTCGTCGGCTACGTCGTCGAGAAGTCGCTGGCGATGGACAACATCTTCGTCATCGCGCTGATCTTCTCGTTCTTCGCGGTGCCGGCGAAGTACCAGCATCGCGTGCTCTTCTGGGGCATCCTCGGCGCGCTGATCATGCGCGGCGGGATGATCTTCCTCGGCGCCGGGCTCATCCTCGAGTACCAGTGGATCCTGATCGTCTTCGGCGGGTTCCTGATCCTGACCGCGCTCAAGATGGCGCTGATCAAGGGCAACGATGATCCGTCGCAGACCATCGCCGTGCGGCTCGCCAAGAAGGCGTTTCGAACCGTCGAGTTCTACGACGGCCAGAAGTTCTTCACGAAGCGGACGCTGAAGCCGACCTACGGCCGCGACCCGGCGACGGGCAAAGAGGTGATGGATCCGCCGCCGGCGGGGTCGCTCTCCCTGAAGTGGTCGATCACGCCCTTGTTCCTCGCGCTGCTGCTCGTCGAGGTCACCGACCTCGTCTTCGCCGTCGACAGCATCCCGGCGATCTTCGCGATCACGCCCGACCCGTTCTTGGTGTTCACGAGCAACATCTTCGCGATCCTGGGCCTCCGGGCGCTCTACTTCTGCCTCGCGGCGCTGATCATGAAGTTCCGCTTCCTGAAGGTCGCGCTGATCCTGATCCTGGCCTTTGTCGGCGTGAAGCTCCTGCTCATGAGCGTGCCGCCCTACCTGCCCGTGGTGGGTCTCGAGAAGAGTGCCCCGATCAAGATCGACACGACGCTCTCGATGGTCGTCGTGGTCGGGACCCTGGTGGTCGCGACCGTGCTCTCGGTCGCGCTGCCGTCTCGAAAGACTTCGGCCAAGGGGTGATGGGGATGTGAAGCGACGAGGACTGAGAGGCCGTGAAGAATCGATCCTCCGGCCTCTCAGGAACGAGTGGCGCCGCTTCCGCGCCGCGTCGCGTGTGACTTTTCCGCATGCACCGAGGCGCCTCCGGGACGAGGGCCACACGCGGAAGTGCCCGGTTCGTCGAATTCCTCGTCGGGCTCCGCGGACGGATTGCGATCTGGATCGGGAAGCAGGACCCGCCCTGCCCCGATTTGCTCTCGCACCCCAGGAACCGACGCCATGGCCTCTTCGTTACGAGCCCCTCTCGCCGCCCCCGCGCTGCTCGCCACCGTCCTCGCGGTCTTTTCCACGGCCCAGGAGCGCCCCTTCGCACCGTGGGTCGATTCGCCCGACACCAAGACGGCGCCAGAGCCGTCGCGAGCACCGGTTGTCGTTCCCGAGCGCGGCTCGCGGCCGGCGAACTCGCCCGACGTCCTGGCGCCGGCACGCGCGAACTCCATCGATCCGCGCGCCCCGATCGCGGCGCTCTCCGGCATCGACCGCGCGCGCGTGCACTACGACGAGCCCGGTGACGGAACGCTCTGGGTGCGCGGAGCGAACTACAAGACGAGCTTCGACACGGCTGGCGCGACGTATTTCCCGCTCTTCGGCAGCCGACAGGTCGAGCACCATCCGCATGCGCTGTCGCCCGACAGCGTGACGATCGGTGGGACCCCCATCGAGTTCGAGCGCGCGACCACGCACGCGCGCGGTGGTGACCGCGTCGAGCTCGACCGCGGCGCATTCGTCGAGGCCTACGACTTCGCGCCGGGATCCATCGAGCAGACGTTCGTGTTCGCGTCGCTACCCGGCACCGGCGAATTGGTCGTGCGCATCCCGCTCGCGAGTTCGCTCGAACAGCGCGAATGCGCCGAAGGCTTCGAATTCCGCGGCGAATTGGGCCGTGTCAGCTACGGCCGTGCTACTGCGATCGATGCGCGCGGGCAGAGCATCGCGGCACCGACCAGCTTGGATGCGAACGGCATCACGATCCGTGTGGACGCCGATTTCCTGTCGCGAGCAGCCTTCCCGCTGGTCATCGATCCGCTGGTCAGCACGCTCGCGATCGACACGACGTCCTTCGACGACTTCCTGGCTGACGTGTCCTACGACGCCACGTACGACCGCTGGCTCGTCGTCTACGAAGAGACCGTCACGTCGAACGACCACGACATCTACCACGTGGTCCTCAACGGAAACGGTGGCTACCTGTGGGGCGGGTACCTCAACAGCAACAACGCGAGTTGGAGCGATCCGCGCTGCGCGAACGCGAACTCGGCGGACCAGTTCCTCGTGGCCGCGAGAGTCGCCATCGGCGACATCGACGCGAACATCCGCGGACGAACGGTCAACGCTGCTTTCGCGGCACCTGGCGGAGAGTTCGCGATCAGCAGCATCGAGGACGGCCGGCACGAGGGCCCGTCGGTCGGTGGCGACCCCTTCCCGTTCGGACCTGCGCTCTATTGCGTCGGCTTCTCGCGCATCTATGGGCCGGGCGACAACGACATCATCGTGCGCATGGTCGGCACCGACACCAGCGTCTCCGCGCCGATCTATCTCGCGAACTCGGGTGGCACGCTCGAGGACTACGTGAGCGTTTCGCGCTCGAACGGCGGCGACACGTGGATGCTCACGTGGACGCGTGGGACCGGCGCCGGCCCGAGCGACATCTGGTGCGGGCGCATTCGCTACGACGGCGTGGTCTCGAATGGGCCGACGCAGGTCACGTCGGGAGGTGAAAGCAACTTCCCGTGTGTGTCGAGTCCGCTCCTGAACACGCAACGCACGTTGATCGTCCACCAATTCGACTACGGTCCGGACGACGACATCCACGCGATCCTCATGGACGGCACCACGGTGCTCCAATCGATCGACCTCACGGTGGTCGAAGGCGTCCAGGTCTTCCGAGATCAGCGATTCCCCTACGTCGACAGCGACGGTCAGCACTTCCTCGTGGCCTACGCCGAGCAGGCTTCGGCCGGCTCGTCCAACTACGACCTCTACGCGAGCGACCTCTTCGTGTCGGCCAACACGATGGGCTTGAAGCAGTCGCACGTGAACTTGGCCGCAACCTCGTCCACGGAAGACTTCGTGCGTCTCGCATCCACGCAAGGCAGCGCCGGCGCGAACCGTCGCTTCATGGCCGTGTGGGAGAAGCGGACCATGTCGACGAACCGCGACATCCTGGGTGCGCTGTTCGACACGTACGAAGGCGGATTGCACACACCGGTGTGCTTCGGCGACGGCACGAGCGGGACGTGCCCGTGCTCGAACAACGGCTTGGTCGGCCGCGGTTGCGCGAGCTCGGTCAACCCTGCCGGTGCGCAACTCTTCGCGGGCGGCAACTTCTCGACCTTGAACGACACGACGGCGCTCGACGCGACCGGTTTGCCGAGCACGGCGACCTGCCTCTTCTTCCAAGGCGCGAACATCGTCAACGCGTCCGCGTTCGGCGACGGCCTGAATTGCCTGGGCGGCGAGGGGGTGCGGATCGGCACGAAAACGGCCGTGGGCGGCAACGCGACGTATCCCGGCCCGAGCGACGGCTCGATCCGTGCGCGCGGCTTCATCCTCGTCGCCGGTGGCCGTCGCGGTTACCAAGTCTGGTACCGCGACAGCCCGTCCTTCTGCACGAGCGCGCCGTTCAATCTGACGAACGGCATCCAGATCGACTGGGCGCGCTGAGCGAGGGAGCGTCCCTGCGCACGAGGGCGCGGCGCATCTCGCGTCGCGATCCGCCACGGCCCGCGCTCGAACGCCTCGGGATCCGACACATCCTCGGTTTCGTTCGCGCGGGTGCGCGGAACCGCACGCGCAGCTCCATTCCGGGCTCTGTTCGGGCCAGGAATGGTCGACGCGAACCCGGAACGGCGGTTGCCTGGACCACGGAGCAGAACCCCAGCTTCTGCAGACCTCTTCCAAGCAAGGACCCTCGATGCCCGCTACGCCGACGCCCCGCCGCTCACACACACTCCTCCACGGATTGCCGGTTCTCGCCGCTCTGGGAGTGCCGCTCCTCTTGGCCGAGGCACTCGGCGCCGCTCCGCGACAGGCTCTGACCGCTGGACAAGTCCTGCAGAGCTTCGACGGACCTTCGGGCGAGGACCTCGCCGCGTTCCGTCGTGACGAGCGCGCGTTGTGGGGACGCAACAGCGCGCTCTCCGCGACATCGCACTTCCCGGGCGACGGCGGCCCCGGCGGCGACTTCGACTGGACGATCCCGTCGAACTCGACCTTCGTGCTCGACACGACCTTCGGCGTGATCACGAACGACTCGCAGACCAACACGCAGAACGTGATCGGCGGCTACGTGAACGTGCGCAACCTCACGGTGCTCGGCACCCTGGAAATCACCGGGCCGAACGGCTGTCGCATCGCGGCGACGGGCAACGTGATCGTGGAGGGGCAGATCAGGGCTGCTGGCGCAGACAGCCGCGGCGTCGTCACGTTCAACACGGGCGGTCCCGATCAGGGCATGGCCGGCGGGCCAGGCGGTGGCCGGGGTGGCGCGGCGAGCAGCTTGAACACGCAATCGACGCCGATCGGTGACACGGGGTTCGGTGCGTTCAACGCCCCGGGTCTCGGAGGTACGGGCGGCGAAACGGGCTTCAACGGCACGGGCAGCACGGACCTCCGACGAGGCGCGGGCGGTGGCGGCGGGCGCTTCGGTCCCGATGTGCGCATCGCGGCGACCGGTTGTCCCGACCAAGTCCGCATCGGGCTCGACGTCGAGCAGGGTGGACCCGGTGCTCCGCTCGCGAATGGGGCGATCGGCGGACTCGGAGTTCGGCCGCAACCGGGTCGCCCGGGTGCCGGACCGTTCGTGGACGGCGATCCAGCCAACGACTTCTTCGGTCGCATGATCACGGCGGGCGGCGCGACGATCGTCGGCGAGCTCACGCAACCTTGGGCCGGCGCGGGTGGCGGAGGTGGCGGCGACTCCTGCTGGACGCCGACGTTTCCGACGACGCCCTACACGCTGACGAGCGACGAGATCGGCGGCGGAGGCGGTGGAGGCGGCGGATCGCTCATGATCCACGCGCTGGGCGACGTCGTGTTGGGCGCGAATGCGCGCATCGACGTCACCGGCGGCAACGGCGGCGGCGGCGAGAACACGGCCGGCATCAACCGCGTCGGCGGAGCGGGCGGCGGCGGTTCGGGCGGACACCTCGTGATCCAAGCGGGTCGCACGATCGACCTGCGTGCGTGCGTGAGTCCAGGGATCGCGGGCCAACCCGCTGCACCGCTGATGGCTTGGGGCGGACAAGGCGGCGAGGGCATGAACGGCGCCGGCGGCTCGGGTCCGAACGGCGTGACGACGCCGCCGGGGTTCGACTCGGTCAACCTCGTCGCGCCCTTCGATCCGGCGTGCGTGCCGCTTCCGCCGAACGTGAACGTGATCGGGAGCGGAGGTGACGGTGGTCCGGGTGTCATCCAACTGCACGTCAACGATCTCGCGAACATCCTGGCGCCCACGGTGCCGAGTTCGACGATCTCCGGTGTCGTGCGCCCGCCGCCGGTCGGCGCGGTGAACGTGGACGATCCGAGCACGTGGGATCGGCTGGTCCCGCCGTTCGGGCCGGATTCGAGCTCGCGCTCGCAGTGGACTTCTCTCGCCGGCGTCGGCGGCACCCTCGACCTCTACTTCGGCGGCACCGCAGCGGACGGTCGCGTGCAAACGAACGGCAACGGTCAGAACGCGCGCGTTTCACTGACCGATCTCATCGTGTCGGAGAACTTGGCCTCCGGCGCGACGCTGCCGCGCGTGGACGTCGACGGTCGCACGCTGCTCGTCGATCAAGTGAGCTTCTTCAACGACGTGTGGTGGAACGAACCGGCGACGCTCGTCGACGGCGCGATCGAGATGGGTCCGCCGAACGCGACGCTGCGCTTCGACATCGAGTCCGCGAGCGTCGTCGGTGGCACCGTGCGCTTGACGGTCGCCGGCGCGGGCACGCCGCTCGCCGGATTCGCGGTCGGCACTCCGGTTGGCGTGCGTCCGCGCTACTTCCGCGTCAGGACGAACGGCGTCCGCGACTCGCTGCCGAACTCGGCCTCGATCCGCGTCACCTTCCAAGGTGCGCCGGACGACGGCTCGGGCGCGCCGAACACGGCCTTCGCCAGCGCGTGGACGGCGAACGTGAACGCACTGGAGAGCCTGCCGGGACTCGCGTTCGTCCGCTTCCAAGTGGACTTCGACCTCGCGGCGGATGGGTCCGAGCTCAATGCGGGTTCACCGCGTCCGAGCCTCGAGTTCCTGCGCATTCCTTTCGCGCGCTGAGCTGTCGGGCAGGCTCACGATCTGCGACTCCAGTGGAGGGCGGAGCAGCGCGCCGACACTCGAGGCGATCTCGCCAGGTTCGCGCGCGAAAACCTGCGCGGCGCGACAACGCACAGAGCTCGTGCTTGCCAGAGCGGGGCGCGTCGCCATGATGGCGCGCCCCGCTCATGCAATACGGCTTCCTGATCGACCATCGACGCTGCATCGGCTGCCACGCCTGCACCGTCGCGTGCAAGGCCGAGAACGACGTCCCCGTCGGCAGCTTCCGGACCTGGGTCAAGTACCAGGAAAAGGGCCGCTTTCCCGCGGTGAAGCGCCACTTCGCGGTGCTGCGTTGCAACCACTGCACGAAAGCGCCGTGCGTCACGATCTGTCCGGTCAACGCGCTCTCGAAGCGGCCCGACGGCATCGTCGATCTCGATCGAGACGCGTGCATCGGTTGTCGCGCGTGCATGCAGGGTTGTCCGTACGACGCGATCTACTTGAACGAGGATTCGGGCGCGGCCGAGAAGTGCCACTTCTGCGCGCACCGCGTCGAGAAGAAGCTCGAACCCGCCTGCGTCGTCGTGTGTCCCGAGAGCGCGATCATCGCCGGGGACCT
Source organism: Planctomycetota bacterium (assembly GCA_043736755.1). Lineage (GTDB taxonomy): Bacteria > Planctomycetota > UBA1135 > UBA1135 > JAEUHZ01. Next base: position 10,208 of record JAYTBY010000580.1, read on the forward strand.
GCACGATCCGACGTCGCGCATCTCGCAGATGGTCGGTGAGCTGCCGACGGAGCAGCGACGTTTGGAGCAGGGCACGGGCCCGAACGTGTACTACGTCGAGGTCGAACCGACGCTTTTGAAGCCGGGCCTCGCCGAGCGTCCCGAAACGTACATCTGGAGCGATCGACCGCCGCACAAGACGGATGCGTGGCCGGAAGAGATCGCGACGCAGGCCGACACGCGTACCGTGCTCGACGCGGGTCACAAGGTCGAGTGGGGTTGGCACGTCGCGGCGTACCTCGTGACGAAGGGCATCGCGGCGGGCGCGGCTCTTCTTGCGCCGTTCGCGGTGGCACTCGGACTCGAGGGATGGGCCAGCGCGTATCTCCCCGAAGTGCTGGCACTCGCGTTCACGGTCGTCACCACGATCTTGCTCGTGCACGACCTCGCGCGACCGATGCTCTTCTTCCGGCTGCTCACGCGACCGAACACGAAGAGCTGGCTCGTCAAGGGCGGTTGGGTGTTGTCGGCGTTCGGCGCGACGACGTTCGCGATCCTCGCCGCGCGATACTTCGGCTACGACGCGGTCGCGGACGGGCTGCGTTGGCCGAACGCGATCTTCGGGCTCGCGACGGCCGGGTACACGGCGTTCCTCTTCAAGCAGTGCGAAGGCCGCGACCTGTGGCAGGGATCGCTCGTGCTCCCCCACTTGCTCGTGCAAGCCGTTTTGTGCGGAGCGGTGGCGCTGGCGCCGTTCTCCGCCACGCCGGCGAAGCTGGCGCTGCTCGTCGTCGGCTCGGCGCTGCTGCATGCTGCATTCGCGGCCGCGGAGCGGATGAAGCAGCACCCGACGGACAACGCGCGCCAAGCGGCCGCGTTCCTCGGAACGATCGGAATTCACGGGATTCCCAGGGCATTCCAGACCTCGATCCTCGTCGGCGCGATCGTTCCGGCCGCCCTCGTGATGGCCTGGTTCGTGGCCCCGGCGTCCGTCGCGATCCTCGCAGCCGTCGCGGTGCTCGCGCTCGCCGGCTTGTACCTCTACGAAGCGGCGTTCGTGCGCGCGGGGCAGTTGCCACCGCTGTCGTGAGTTGATGATCGAGCCAGGCTAGTTCCAGAGCGCCGCTACACTGCGCACCGCATGACGAACTCAACGAGCTTGGCCCTCTGCCTCGCTTCGTTCGCCCAGAGTCCCGAGCCGGCGCGATTCGAGCTCCGAAGCGGCGACACGATCGCCATCGTCGGCAATGCGCTGGCGGAGCGCATGCTCCACGATGGCACGTTCGAGGCGCGCCTGCAGATCGCCCAGCCGGAACTCGGCCTCGCGGTGCGCAATCTCGGATTTGCGGGCGACGAAGTCGCCACGCGCCAACGCACGGACGGGTTCGGGACGCCGGACGAGCACTTGGCCGAGGTCGGCGCGACCGTCGTGATCGGGATGTTCGGCTACGGCGAGTCGTTCCGCGGTCCAGAGGGGCTCGACGCATTTCGCGGCGAGCTCGCGACGTGGGTCGAGCGCGTGCAGTCCACGCAGTACGACGGGCGCGCGGCCACGGCTGTGACGCGGGTCGCGCTCGTGGCGTCGATCCCGTTCGAGGACCTCGGAGATCGTCTGTTGCCGGATCCGGCGACCCAGAACGCGCGCATCGCCACGTACAACGCCGCGATCGCCGAGGTCGCGCGTGCGCAGGGCGTCCCATTTGCCGACGTGTTCGCGCCGATGCTCGCGGAGTACGAGGCCAGCGCAGAGCCGCTGACGATCGACGGCATGCGTCTCGGCGAGCGCGGGAACGCGGCGTTCGCGCGCGTGCTCGCACAGTCGCTCTTCCGCGTCGGACTCGAGCCCGACTCGGCGCACCTCGAAGCGACGCGCGCGCTCGTCGCGGAGAAGGACGCGCGCTGGTTCCGCCGCCACCACGTCGCGGACGGCTACAACGTCTTTGGGGGGCGCTCGTTGCTCGCGTACAACGATCAGACGAACCGCGTCGTGATGCAGCGCGAGCTCGAGTGGCTCGACGCGACGTGCGCCAACGGGGACCGCACGATCTGGGAGCACGTGCGCGGTCTCGCGCCGAACACCCTGCCGCGCGTCGAGGTCCCGCCGCAGATCCCCGTGCCGACGAACCGCCCCGGCGACGGTCCGAATGGCGAGCACCGATTCCTGTCGGGCTCGGAGGCGATCGGTCGCATGACGCCAGGCAAGGGGATCGACATCACGCTTTTCGCCGACGAATCGCGCTTTCCCGAGCTCGCGAAGCCCGTGCAGATGTCGTTCGACACGCGCGGACGACTGTGGGTCGCCGTGTGGCCGTCGTACCCGAATGCGAAGCCCGACGAGCCGGCGCGCGACAAGTTGCTCGTCCTCGAGGATGTCGACGGCGACGGTCGCGCGGACACGTGCACGCCGTTCGTGTCCGACTTGCACAACCCGACCGGCTTCGAGTTCTTTGACGGTGGAGTGTTCGTCGCGACGGCGCCGCATCTCGTATTCCTGCGCGACACGGATGGCGACGGTATCGCGGATCAACGCGTGAACGTGCTCGAAGGACTTGGATCCGGCGACACGCACCACGCGTCGAACAGCTTCGTGCTCGGACCCGATGGCGCGCTGTACTTCCAAGAAGGGATCTTTCACCGCACGCAGGTCGAGACCGTGCACGGCGTAGTTCGTCAGAGGGATGGTTGCGCTTGGCGCTACGAGCCGCGCACGCGTCGCTTCGAGCGCTACGCACCGTATGGATTCTTGAACCCGCACGGACACGTGTTCGACCGATGGGGTCAGGACTTCATCACGGACGGCACGGGCAACGAGAACTTCTACGCGCTGCCGATCTCAGGATGGCTCGTGTCGCCGGCGCAGCATCCGCCCATCGACACGTTCTTCGAGCAGCGCAGTCGGCCGGCGGGAGGCACGGAGATCCTCTCGAGCGTGCGTTTTCCGCCCGAAATGCAGGGGGACTACCTGATCGCCAACGTGATCGGGTTCCAGGGGATCTTCCGCTACCACGTGCGCGACGACGGCTCCGGCTTCGGCGCGGATGAACGTGAGGCGATCGTCTACAGCGCGGACCAGAACTTCCGTCCGGTCGATCTCGAAGTCGGTCCGGACGGCGCGCTGTACTTCCTCGACTGGCAGAACCCGCTCATCGGGCACATGCAGCACCACCTGCGCGACCCGAGCCGCGACCACGTGCACGGGCGCGTGTACCGCGTGACGGCGCGCGGTCGTCCGTTGTCGAAGCCGGTTCCGATCGCGGGGCGTCCGATCCCTGAATTGCTCGAGCTGTTGAAGTCGCCCGAGGATCGCGTGCGCTACCGAGCGCGCATCGAGCTGTCGTCGCGACCGACGAAGGACGTCGTCGCTGCGACGCGCGCGTGGGTCTTGGATCTCGACGCGATGGACCGCGTCGACGACCACGACTTGCTCGAGGCGCTCTGGTTGCAATCACAGCACCAAGTGCTCGACCGCGCGCTGCTCGAGCGAGTGCTGGAATCGAAGGAACCGCGCGCGCGCGCGGCGGCCGTGCGCGTGATGCGACACATGCGTCGGGCGATCCGCGACGTGCTCCCCCACCTCGCTACGGCGATCGCGGACGAGCATCCGCGCGTGCGACTCGAAGCGCTCGTCGCCCTGAGCTTCGCCGAGAGCGCGGCGGCGGCCGAGACGGCCCTCCAAGTGCTGCGTTTCCCGATGGATTCGAACCTCGAGTACGCGCTGACCGAGACGATGCGCGCGCTCGAGCCCCACTGGCGCGCCGCCGTGGCGACGGGTGTACCGTTCGCGGCCGACGATGCGCGAGGCCAGGCTTGGGTGCTGTCACGCATGGACACGGACGTGCTGCTGGCGCAGAAGTCTCCGAGTGCCGCGCTCTACGCCGAGTTGCTGGGCCGCTACGGGCTCGAGCCCGAGCAGTACGAGGTCGCAGCGCGCGGACTCGCGACGATGCGCTCGACGAAACCGGCGGACGAGCTCGCCGCCGCGATCCAGCGCGCGGATCGGATGGAAGGCGGACACACGGATCACCTGTTGTCCGGGCTGTTCGCGGCCCTTCCTCGAATCGCCGTGGAGAACCTCCCGTCCGCGCTCTCGGTAACGTACTTCACCGCGCGCCGACCGACCACGCGACGCCTCGCGCTCGCGACGTACATCGAGATGGGAGGATCGTTCGAGGACGAGTGGAACGGCAGGGGCGAGTTCGACGCCGACGTCCTCGAGTTGCTCGACGCACTCGCGTTCGTCGACCGAGCGGACGTGCTCGCGTCGGCTTTCCCGCGCGTCCTCGAAGTCCTCGAGCGTCCTGGTGAAGAAGAGCCCATCGCATCCCCTCGCGGCCGTTACGTGCGCATCGAGTTGCCGGGTGCGAAGCGCACGCTCACTTTGGCCGAGGTCGAGGTCTTCGACAGCACGGGGAACATCGCGCGAAAGGGTCGCGCCACGCAATCTTCGTCGAATTGGGGCGGCGTCGCCGAACGCGCGATCGACGGCAACACGAGCGGACTCTGGAGAGACGGCGGTCAGTCGCACACGGTCGAAGATCGAGCGGACCCGTGGTGGGAGTTGGACCTCGGTGGCGAGGTTGCGCTCGAACGCATCCGCATCTGGAATCGCACCGACGACGACTTCGAATCCCGGCTCGACGGCGCTCGCATCCGAGTCCTCGACGCGGAGCGGAAGGTCGTCGTGGAGTTCACACAGGCGACGTTCGGAGTGGGTTACGATGTTGAGTTCGGAGACTCCGAGGTCCTCGTCCAGCGTGCGGCGGCTCGTGCGCTCGGTGCTCTGGCTCGGAACTCCGTGCACGCCGCACGTGCTGCGCAGGAACTCGCCGAGCGCGCGTTCGATCCGATGATCGGCGCGAGCGCGATCAGTGCCTTGGGCACGATCCCCGTGAGTTCCTGGCCCGGGGGGATCCCGCAGATGGTCGCGACGGATCTGACGGCGAGGCTCGCTCCCCGGGCCGGTTCGCACGTCGACCGCGCTTGGCTCGCGCTCGCGGACGAGTTGATCGCCGCGGAGCCAAGCCTCGATCCTAAGACGACGCGCGAGCTGCGCGCAGCGCGACGCAATGCCGGACCCAAAGTCGCAATCATCCGGCCAGTTCCCGATTCGCTGACGTACGACCGCGCGCTCGTCACCGTGGCCGCGGGTCGGCCCGTCGAGTTCGTTTTCGAGAACGTCGACATCATGCCGCACAACCTCGTCGTGACGGCGCGCGGCGCGCTCGCGAAGGTCGGCATGGCGGCCGAGGCGATGAGCGCGTCGCCCGACGCTTGGTCGAAGGCCTTCGTGCCCGACATGCCCGAGGTGCTCTTCGCGTCGAAGCTGTTGCAGCCGGGCTCGACGGAAACGCTCGCGTTCACGGCGCCGACGGAGCTCGGTGACTATCCGTACGTGTGTACGTTCCCCGGTCACTGGATCCGCATGAACGGAATCCTGCGTGTCGTCGCGAGCGAGGACGGCGCGGAGGAAGTGGTCGTCGCGAAGGCAGCTATGACGCGCAAGTTCGTGCGCAATTGGAAGTACGCTGAACTCGGCGTGGACGCCGCGAGCAAGGCGACACGCGATCCCGCGCGCGGACGCACCGTTTTCGAAGCGGCCTCGCGCCTCGCGTGTCACAAGGTCGGCGATCTGGGTGGAGCGACCGGGCCCGAGCTCCGCAGCGTCGTGGCACGCTACACGCCATCCGAGCTACTTCTGCACGTCCTCGAACCATCGAAAGTGATCGCGCCCGAGTTCGTGGCACAGATCTTCCAAACGACGGACGGTCGCGTCGTCGCAGGTCGCGTCGTGTCGCAGGACGAGAAGACGGTGCGCGTGCAAGTCGATCCGTACGGCGGCACGCCGGTCGAGCTCTCCGTGGACGAGATCGAGGAACGCGCGACGTCGAATGTCTCCGTGATGCCGAGCGGTC
>JAYTBY010000581.1:0-3227 GCA_043736755.1 Planctomycetota bacterium
CAGCGCGCGGTCGGTGCCCGAGATGGACCAGACGCGCTGACGCAGCGTCCCGTCACCCTCGAAGTCGAACTGCACGACGTACGGAACGAGCGCTTCACCCGCGTAGCCCTTCAGGTCGAGCTGGAGCGCGCCGCCTTCGAGCACGGTCCAATCGCCTTCGTACACGCCGCCCGGTTGTGACAGCGCGAGGCAACGCAGCGCGCCGGTTCCCGTGTGGTGATAGAGGTACGCGTCGAAAAGATGCGCGGGCTCGCCGTCCGGATTCTGCGCGAGCACGCGCGCGTAGATCGCATCGGCGAGCGGGATCCACTCGACCGTGGTGTGAAAGTCCGTGTCGGCGCCCCGTTCACCGCGAGACTCGTCCGTCGTCTCCCAGGCTTGGCCCAAGAACGGCTCGAGGACCTTCAGATGCTTCGACGGTTCTCCCGCCTCTTGGGCGGTCAATGGACGAACTGGTGTGAGCGTCCAGGAGCGGAGGATGTCCCACCCCGTCATGGCTGTGAGAACGCCCGGGCTGGTCCTCTCCAACAACTCGGAGCGGTACTTGTCGGGACCGTCGAAGACCGTACGCGAGACCAACTGGCGGCGATCGCCGATCTGGTACTGATCGATGACGCTTACCGAGGTTTCGCCCTCGACCGTGACCACGCCTTCACTCACGCCTCGCGCGAAGGGGGTCACGCCCAGCACGCGGATCTGCTTCCGACCCGGATGCCAGTACGCGACGCCCAGATCGCGCCACGGGTCACCCGAGGCTTCGGAGCCATGAGTCATCGAGCGCAACGAGTGCTTGCCCGGACCCCAATGCGAGGTCGTGATCATGCTCGTTCCGCTGGCGAACGTCATCCGCCACTCGCCGCCGATCATGCGCGCGGACCTGGCCATCGGGTCGGCGATCGCGGCGAGCGCCGGCTCATGCGCGGTCTTGGCGTTCGGACTCTCGTCCTGCACGGCGTTGCACGCGCTCAGTGCAGCGAAGAGCGATAGAGCGAGCGACCTGGGATCGAGGCGCATCGTGGGGTCACGTCTCCGGAGTGGGTGGACAGCGCGGCAGTTCCAGGCAGAAGCACGCGCCTGCGCCGTCGATGCGTTCGAGACGCAGATCGCCGCCGAGCTCGCGTGCGAGCCCGCGCGCGATCGCGAGGCCGAGACCGACGCCTGGGTTCGGATCGCGCTCGTCGCGATCCCCGCGCTCGAAGGGTTGGAAGATCGCGCGCACTTGCGCGTGCGGCACGCCCGGACCGTGATCGCGCACGCGCAGTTCGAGGAACGTGTGGCTCGCGTGCGCAGCGAGTTCGATCGTCGCCGGAGTCTCGGAACGGCCGTACTTGCAGGCGTTGTCGACTAGATTGAGCAGGATCTGACCGACGGCGTGCGCGTCGGTCGCGAGCTCGACGTCGCGCGCACTCTCGACGTCGAGCGTGAGCGTCGCACCGGCCTCGTGCGCGCGGCGCTCCAGCATCGGCAGCACGCGCTCGAGGATCGCTTCAAGCGGCATGCGTTCGCGTGCGAGCTTCCGCCGACCTTCCTCGAGTTGCGCGTGCACGAGCACGTTCTCGACCAGAGCCGCGAGGCGTTCGGACTCCTTCTCGAGCGTCTCGAGATACGTTGCGCGTTGGGCCTCGGGCACCATGTCTTTCGCGAGCATCTCCGAGTACATGCGGAAGGTCGTCAGCGGCGTGCGGAGCTCGTGCGTCACGGCCGAGGCGAAACGGCTCTTCTTCTCGCCGTGCGTGATGCTCGCGTGCAGCGTGACTCCGACCGCCGCGACCGCGATCAGCGCGGCGAGCCATGTCGCCCACAGAGTCGCGCGCACCGGCGTCACCCACGCGAGCGGCGGAGCGGTGGGACAATGTGCGCGCAACTCGGCCGGGAAGGCCGCGAGGCGCTGCGAAGCGTCGGCGGTCGCCGGCGTCGCGGCGGTCTGCGGCACGAGGTCGACGTCGTGGAACAGGTCCTGCACCTCTCCGAGCAGGAGTTCGCGCAAACGCGGCCAGTCGGCGACGAAACCCTGGACGACCTGCTCGCCTCGTTCTCCGCCGACGCGCACGCGGCGCACGAAGAGCAGCTCGTTCGTGCTCGCGGGTCCCGTGAACCAAACCGGCACCAGCGCACTCGTCCGCGGTGAATTCGCGCGGCTGCCGCTCGCCGCCGGCGCGGCGTCCCCGACCTCGAAATTCAGCTTCTGACGCTGGTAGCTCTGCTGCGCGCGCTGACCGAGGTCGCGCTCGTTCTTGGCTGGATCCGCAGTGTCGCGATTTAGCGTTCCGACGAACGGACCGAGCTTCACCAGCGGCGGTGCTTGGTTCATCAGCGCGACCACCGCGCTCTCGCTCTCGACCTGCGCGCAGGCGAGTTCCTCGGGAACGAACACGCGCGCGACCTCGGCGAGCCGCGTCTGCATGCGGTCGAGCTCCGCCGCTTCGTGGCCGTTCGTCTCGGCGAGATCGCGCAGGTTGCCGGTCGGCACCTGCGGCGAGCTCCACACGCCACGCGCGTCGATCTGGAAGTGGATGCGCACGAGTCCCGAGCGGAACGCGAGCAAGGGCGAAGTCGTCAGCACCTCGCCCGGCTCGATGCGGTTGAAGAGTCGCGTGTAGGCGCGCTCCTCGGAGAAGAAGGGCAGGTACTCGTGAGCTTGGCGCGCCGCTTCCTGCTCGAGGTGCGGCGCGAACCACGAGTCCATGCGCCACAGTGCGAGTCGCAGCGCGGCCTCGTGCGCCGTGTTCGAGCGCGCGTGCTGCTCGGCGTGCTCGAGCTCCAGCACCGAGCGTGTCATCCACGTCAAAGCGACGAGCGTCGAGAGCGCGCACGCACCGTAGATCAGCCACCAGCGTCGATGGTTCTGCTTCACGGCGCCGCGATCTCCACCGAATCGCCGAGCATGTAACCCTTCGAACGCACGGTGACGACGATGCGTGCGGCGTCGGGATCTTCGCCGAGCTTCTCGCGCAGCCGCGCGATGTGCATGTCGATCGTGCGCGTCGTCAGGCCGCGCGTGTCGATGCCCCATACGCGTGTCAGCAGCTCTTCGCGAGCGACTGCGCGACTTCTCACGCTCGCGAGGTAGCGCAGGATGTCGACTTCGCGCTCGGACAAACTGTGGCGTTCGCCGCCGACGAGGATCACCTCGCGCCGCTCGAGGTCCATCGTGCGACCGCCTTCGCGGAGCGTGTGCACGTCGATCGGTCGCTCGGCCGAGCGGCGCAGCACGGCCTCGACGCGCG
>JAYTBY010000582.1:0-16097 GCA_043736755.1 Planctomycetota bacterium
GCTTCAACCCGCGCGTGTTCGCGTTGGTTGAAGCCGAGAAGTGATGAAAGTGCTCTGGCTCCGTATACGCGACGCCTACTTCAGCGTCGCGAGCAGCTCGTCGTTCAAGCGCTTGTACTCCGCGCCTTGCGCACCGCCGACTTTCGCGGCGAGTTCCAGCGACCGCTGCGCCGCCGCCTTTGCTCCGGCCTTGTCGCCGGACTTCGCGAGGATCAGAGCCTGACGGTGCACGAGCCACACCGTGTCGGGACGTTCCTTGACGGCCTCTTCCATCCACTTTGCGGCGAGTTTCATGTCGAGGTTGTTCTCGTAATAGAACATCGCCGACTGGTAGTAGGGCTTCTTGCCCTCGACGGCCATCGCAGCTTGGATCTTCGGAACGATCACGCCGACGACGTCGGTCTCGATGCGCACCGGCACCGAAGTCTTGTCCCACGCAATGGAGAGCACGGCGCCGTTGTCACGCAGTTCGTCGAGATCGATGCGGAAGTTCTCGACGGCGGACGTGAGCGCGATGGGCTTCGCCTTCACGCGCACGAGGTCCTGCTTCTCGTCGTACGTCGACGTGCCCGACTGTTCCGCCACTTTGTTGAGGACGATCGTCCACTCGGTCGCGTCGGGGATCGTGAACAGCGAATAGGTGCCGGCGGGAACGGGTTGGCCGTTCCACTTCACGTCGGTGCTGAACGTGATCTTCGGAGCCGCGTTGGCCCCCGTGCGCCAGAGTTCGCCGTAGGGCACGAGCCCGCCGAACACCTTGCGGCCTTTGGCGCCCGGTCGCGCGTACGTGACTTCGACGTCGGTCACGCCGACGCGTTGCTTCAAGGTCGCGGCGGGGCTGGCTTGCGGGAACTCGATCGCGGGCGCTTGCGTCGATCGAGCGTAGAGTTGCGGAGCGAGGGTTGTCGTGGCGACGACCGCGAGGGCCGCACAGAGGATGAATTGTTTCATGGTGCGAGCAGACTAGCACGTTGCCCGGCCTCGACGAGTCCACCCGAGCTCGGTTACTTCGCGGTTCGCGGCATCAGCGCTTGGAGCACGAGGCTCAAGACGATCACGATCGCCGGCGCGATGAGGTTATACCAGAGGAACGCGACGTGGACGTCCGTGAAGTGGATCACGAGGATCGCTGCTTGCGCGATCAACCCCGCGGCGAACACCGCAGTCCCCTGAACGTGCTTGACGAAGAACGCGACCAGGAAGATGCCCAGAATCGTGCCGTAGAACAGCGATCCCAGGATGTTCACGGCCTGGATCAAGTTCTCGAACAACGAGAACAGCGCCGCAAAGCCGAGTGCGAGCACGCCGAAGCCAACCGTGGCCCACTGTGTTGCGCGGACCTGTGCTGCGTCACTGCGCGGTGAGCGGAAGACGTCGACGGTGCTCGTCGTGGCGAGCGACGAAAGCCCCGCGCTCGTGCTGCCCATCCCTGCGCAGAAGATCATCGCCAGGAGCAGTCCGACGATGCCCACGGGCAGATGGTCCATGACGAACGTGATGAAGACGTAGTCCTTGTCGTTCTTCTCGGCGTCGGGGACGAGCTCGATCAGGCGCGCCTCGAAGCGGCTTCGCAGATCCGCATCGCGGTCGTGGAGCCGCTCGATCTCGACGAGCGCCGCGTCTGCGCGTGCGGGATCGTCTGCGCGCCACGCCCCGAGCATTTGCTCGGTGGCCACTCGGCGCTCCTTCATCGTCGCGTCGTGATCGCGCTCGAGGTCACGCGTGATCGACGTCGTGTCGAGACTGCGTGCGGCAACGAGGTTCGATTCGTTCCAGTGCAGCGGCGTCGCGTGGAAGAGGTAGAAGACGAAAACGAGCACGCCCGTGAGCAGGATGAAGAACTGCATCGGGATCTTGAGCAGACCGTTCATCCACAGGCCCTGTCGCGCCTGCTGCATCGTCTGGCCGCCCAGGTAGCGCTGCACCTGACTCTGGTCCGTTCCGAAGTACGAGAGCTGCAGGAAGAACCCGCCGATCAGACCGCTCCACAGCGTGTATTTCGTCTCCGGATCCCAGGACAAGTCGATCGCGTCCATCTTCCCGAGCGAGCTCGCGACGCGCAGGGTTTCCGCCGTCGAGAGTGTGTCGCTCAAGTAGTAGAGGATCAGCCCGAACGCCGCGAAGAGTCCGAGGATCATCACGGTCATCTGGTGCATGTGCGTGACCCCCACCGCGCGCGCGCCGCCCGCGGTCGTGTAGAGGATCACCAGCCCACCGATGAACACGCACGTCCACGACAAGGGCCAGCCCAGCACTTTGCTGAGGATGATGCTCGGCGCGTAGATCGTGATTCCGGTGCTCAATCCCCGCTGGATCAGGAAGAGTCCGGCGGTGAGCAGCCGAGTTCGGTCGTCGAAGCGCCGCCCGATGAACTCGTACGCGGTGTAGACCTTAAACTTGTAGTAGAGCGGGATGAACACCGCGCCGATCACGATCATCGCGAGCGGCAACCCGAAGTAAAACTGCACGAAGCCGAGGCCATCGAGGTAGCCCTGACTCGGCGTGCTGAGGAACGTGATCGCGCTGGCCTGTGTGGCCATCACGCTCAAACCCACGGTCCACCAGCGGTTCTCGCTGCCGCCGCGCAAGTAGTTCTCGCGCGTGTTGTCGCGGCGCGTCTTCCACACGCCGTAGCCGACGATGAAGCCCAACGTGCCAAGCAGGATCAACCAGTCGATCCAGTGCATCGGTCAGATACCTGTCACGAGATTGCAGCGGGTCGAGCGACGAAACACGAAGCGCTTCACTCGCCGCCAGCTCGACGTGAGATCAAGTTCGCCAGGATTCGATAGCTGCCCGGCACACCGGCCGGCAGCTGTCGAAATAGGCTGATGCCCGTGTACACGAAGCGTCCTTTGCCGTGGTCGCAGGCGATGAGGCCGCCGGAGAGCGGAGCCTCTCCCGGGTCGTTCCAAGCGATCAACGCGGTGTACTGCGCATCGAGATCGCCGGCGAAGTAGAGACCGCGTTCCTGCACCCAACCGTCGAAATCCGTCGCCTCGAGTCGGTTCGGCACGTTCATCAATGGGTGGGACGGCGCGAGGATCGTCGCCGAAGCTTCCTCGACCGTCACGCGCTGTCGTGTCAGCGCGAACGGATACGGACCGAGCTTCTTCGCGTCGAGGACGAGGTCATTGCCATTCGTGTTGTATTGAACGACGAGCGTCCCACCGAGAGCAACGTAGTCGAGCAGCGTCGACTGGAAATGCGCGAGCTCCGGCACCGTGTTGTACGCACGGATGCCGGTGACGATCGCGTCGCAGCGTACCAGGTCCGATGCGTGCGCCTTCCTAGGATCGATGCGTTCGACGACGACACCCAAGCGCTCGAGCGCTTTCGGGATCTCGTCACCCGCGCCGTCGATGTAGCCGACGATCTTGGCGCTTGTGACGATGTGCTGCGGGATGAGCATCACCTCGGCGGGCGTGTACCACGTCTGCGGTTGGATGTGCGGATAGTCGATTCGGTGCAGCGTGCGATCCGTCGAACCCTTGGCGCCGGTGAATGTGAAACGCATCGGCCCGCGCATGGATTCTGGCGTGCGCTTCAGTTCCACGCGCACGGATCGACGCTCGCCACGGGCGAGATTCTCGATGGCCTCCGGCTGGCGTTCGATCGTCCAACCGTTCGGGACACTCGCGCTGACCGTTCCGCTGAGGTCGTCGGTCAGGGCTTCGATCTCGACCGTGATGCTCGCGCGCTCACCGGGGACGATCGCGACGGCGTCCGCGACGACGATCGACGCGACAGGCGTGATCACGACCGGCTGCGAGCGCTCGCCATCGACGCGATCGACCCACTTGTGCATCGTCGCGAGGTCGATGGAGAGCGATGTTCCGCCGGGCAGGGCCAGATTGCCCATCAGAGTCGCCGCACGTGGAGCCGTCGGCTCGATCCCGGTGTGGCGGTTCGGATCGGGCCGATACAGCGCTTCGTGCGGTGCTTCGAGCCAGTACGGTTGATCGATTCCCTGCTCCGCGCTGACGGCAAAGTCGAACTTCTGCGTCTCGGCGATGTTCCACGCGAGCAATTTGTCCGCAGCGATGCGCGATCCGTCGGGCGCGGTGAAGTCGGTGACCGTGAAAGCGCGACCCGGACGACGCTGGATGGCGGACAAGGACAACGATTGCGTTTCGCCGCGTGCGATTCGCGGCGAGCTCGAGATCGCTTCCACGACGACACCGGAGACTTGGAGCATCAATTGGCGCGCGGCAGCGGCGTGGTGTCGCGCCCAACTCCGTTCGGGTCCGCTCGAGCCCGCGATCCCGTCGAGCGTGCGCGTGATCGCCGTCAGTTCCTCGAGACTGCGCTCGGGTTCGCGCGGGTCGTAGGTCCTGACCATCGTCCGCATCCGGAACGGCAGGTTTCCGCTCCTCTCGAAGCGGCTCCAATCGAGCAGCAACCCATCGAAGAGGTCCGACTTCGCGAGCCTCACGCCCTTCTCGAAACGCAAGTACTCGATCTGCTCACCGCGCGTCTCCGCCGCGCCGAATCCTTGACTCTTGTGTTGGCTGCGACTGCGCCCGGCGATCTCGCCATAGCTCGCGCCGAGGAGCGGATCGAATCCACCGACATCGATCGGCACCCAGTTCGTGGGCTCCTTCGCGACGACCTCGGGCAAGTCCTTGCGCCACCACGTGCTCGCGTTGAAGAAGAGGCGCGCCGCTTGCCACGGTTCGAGGCCTTCGGCGATCTGCTCGGGAAATGCCGCTGGATCCGCGGCCAGATCGAAGGCCTCGTGCGCGAGCAACGCCGACGCCGTGTGATGCCCGTGCCCGCCGCTGCCGTCCGTCGCGAAGCGCGTGATGATCACGTCGGGACGAAACTGGCGCACGACACGCACGACGTCGCCGAGTACTTCCCGACGACCCCACTTGGCGAACGTCTCGTCGGCCGACTTGCTGTAGCCGAAGTCGACCGCGCGCGTGAAGAACTGCTCGCCGCCGTCGATGCGCCGCGCTTCGAGCAGCTCTTGCGTGCGGATGATGCCGAGTGCGTCGCCCAACTCGGGCCCGATCAAGTTCTGCCCACCGTCGCCGCGCGTGAGGCTCAAGTACGCCGTGCGCACCTTCTTGCCGTTCGACAGGTAGCTGATGAGCCGCGTGTTCTCGTCGTCGGGGTGAGCCGCGATGTAGAGCACGCTGCCGACGACCTCGAGCTTCTGCATGCGGTGCAGAATCCCGCCCGCGCCGAGCTGCTCCGGTGGGCGCTGCGCCTCGGCGACGCCGAGGAAGCTCGAGGTCGCGATCGCCGCGAGGACGGCTCGCCTGGATGTACGTCGAATTGCGTCGAGTGTGCGACGCGCGATAGTCGGCATGGGATGCATCTCCGGCGTCGTGCGTCGATCGGACGACCTGTTCGTCCGGCAAGTTACGGGATCGGCGCAGTTCGCGCCTCGCTCGCGTCGCGTCCGAGCACATCTCTTGCACGCAAGTCGGCTATCCTGTCGCGCGCCCTCGCTGGCACGGGGTTCGAACCCCCGTGAGGCAATGGCGATCGATGGTCAACCGCGGACGAACCGATATGCCCGAGCGTTTCGTGGACCTTCCCAACGTGGGGCCCGCGACAGCGGCGGATTTCGTGCTGCTCGGCCTGAAACGACCCGCGGATCTCGTCGGTCGCGACCCCTACGAGCTCTACGAACGACTGTCTCGGCTCACGCGTTCGAAGCAGGATCCGTGCGTGCTCGACGTCTTCATGGCCGTCGTCGACTACGTGGGCGGCGCGCCGAAGCGACCGTGGTGGAAGTACACGGCGGAGCGCAAGCGGATCCTCGCCGCGCGCGGATGATCCGACGGTGGCGCTTTCACGCCGCGCTCGAGCCCTCGTTCGCGCGCTCGGCCGCGCGGTCACGGCGCCCAGACGAGGCGCAATCCGTTCGACAGGTTGAACGTCGACGTCGTGCAGTAGCTCTGCGCGTCGCGGTACCAGGCTTGGTAGATGCGCGTACTCGCTCCGACCGGCAACTGACCGGCGGACGAGACCAAAGGATCGCCCGTGATTCCCGCGCCGAACGCGGCCGTACCACCCGCGACCGAGCGAATCGCGAGACGCACCAACGCGCCCGACGCACAGCGCACGCCGTCACCGAACGGTGAGCCAGCACCCGAAGCCACGGCTTGCGTGCCTTGGAAAAAGAGCGCCACGCCACCGGGTGTCATGCCGCTCGCGCGTAGTGTGACGCTGTCGCTCGATCGATGCGCTTGGCCCTCGGCGACCAGCACGGCTCCCGTCGCGTTCGCCGAGTTTCCACAGCCGCGATCTTGACCACCGCTGTTTCCGCACGGACACGCCGCCCCGCTCCCATCACCCGCGCAGATCGAGGAGCCGGTCGTCAGTACGCAACCCGGCGCACCGGTCGGCCCGTAGCGCGCGAAGCGGTATGCGGCGTTGGCGCCCGCCGTCGCGAAGCTGCCTTGCACGAAGAGCGCGGCTCCCTGGCCGTCGTCGTGGACCTCCATCTCCGCGCCGTACGGACCTTGGAGTCCAGCACCCAACGCGCTCCATTGCACGCCGTCGTAGCGCGCGATGCCGTTCGCGCTGATGCCGCCGATCGTCGTGAACGAGCCCGCGGCAAAGAGCTGCGGTCCCCCGCCGGACCCGTCGTCGTAACTTTCGAAGTCGCTCGGCGAGGTTCCCGTCGTGAGCACACTCCACGTGGTTCCGTCGAACGCGCTGATCCCCGCGCTGAAGCCCGCGACGCCGGCGCGTCGCGACGCGAAGAGGCGCGGCCCGGAGCCGAAGTCGTGGACGTGCATGGCGAGCGTTGGTGGTCCACCGAAGCCCGCATCGGTCCAGGAGCCGCCGTTCCAACGCGCGATCCCGGGTGTGGCGCCCGCTACGGTGAAATCGCCCCCCGCGAACAACTGGGTTCCGGCGCCGCTGTCGAAGACCACGAGGTCGCGCACGAGGTGGTTCAGGCCTGGGCCGAGCGACGTCCACGCTTGCCCGTCCCAAGCCGCGACGAAAGGCACCACCTGACCGTCCGCGTAGTCGAAGTCACCGCCTGCGAGGAGGCGTTTCACGCTGCCATCGTCGAAGGACACGAGATCGTAGATCCGCGGCGACCAGTTCGTGTTCACGAACCGGAACCCGAGGCCGAGGAAGATCCAGTTCGTGCCGTCAAAGCGCGCGACTCGCGCGATGTTCAGCCCGTTCACGTTGCTGGTTACCAACGCCGCGTGGAGCATGGGCCCGTGCACGCCGTCGTCGTGGACCGCGAGAGCCACTGTCCCTTGGGTCAGCGATCCGACCTGCACCCACGCAGCCCCGACGCGACGCAACACACCCGCACTCGAGTTGGCGTACAACGCCGGGCCCTGGCCGTCGTCGTACGTCACGAGCGAACTCCCCGGGGCGGGTGAGATCTCGGCGCCGGATCCGAGCGCGCCCCAAACGCCTGCGGCGTAACTCGCGATTCCCGAAGCGTCCGTCGCGTTCGGCAAGATCACGATGCCGCCCGCGATGACGCGCGTGCCGGTGCCGTCGTCGTACAGCGAGAGGGGCCCCATCGTCGCACTCGTCTCGCCACCCAGAGACTGCCACGAAGCTCCGTCCCAAGCCGCGATGCCGCGGACGTTCACGCCTCCGACTTGATAGAGACTGCCCGACGCGAACAGGAGATCGTTGGGAGCCGACGGCACGAAGAGCAGCGAGCCCACGCTACCCACGACCTCGCCGGGGAGCGGGCTCCAGGTGAAGCCGTTGAGCTCGACGACGCGATTCGACGACGCGCCGAGCAGCGCGTATCCGGCCGCGTACAGCTTGCCTGCGCTGGAACGCGCGAACGCGCGGACTCCGGCGGACGCCTCGCTCAGACCGATCGCCGCGAGACTCCACTGCGTCCCGTTGAATCGCGCGATCGATGCGTTGGGAATGCCGGGCGCCACGCGCAGATGGGAGCCTCCCGCGTAGAGCGCCGGTCCCGTCCCGTTGTCGAACGAGGTGATCGCCTCGACCCCGGCCGAGCTGTTGACGATGCCGTTCCCGATCGCCGACCAACTCGTGCCGTCGAAGCGCGCGACGCCGGGCACCTGCGGCCAGACCGGGTAGTTGTCGTGGAAGCGACCGCCGACGTAGAGCGCGGGGCCCAAACCGTCGTCGTGTACGGTCATCGCGCGCACGACGCCGAAACCGAAATCAACACCGCCCGGCAGCCCGGTCCACGCGACGCCGTTCCACTTCGCGACTGTGGCGAGCGTGCCGCTCGGTGGGACGTACCCCTGGGCCAGCTCGATGCCTGCGTACAAGGCCTCGCCGCTGCCGTCGTTCCACACGCAGAGCGAGAGGACACTGCCCGGACGACCGACACCGACCGCGGCCCAGCGTGCGCCGTTCCACTTCGCGATGTTCGACGCGACCGCACCACCCGCGGCCTGGAACGAGCCGGCGGCGTAGAGCTCACGTCCATTGCCCGTGCCGTCGTCGAAGACCGCGAGCGCATAGACGGCGCCGTCGATGCCGGCGAGGTGATAGCCGGGCGTCCAGTCGACGCACTGAGCCCGGACCGTGCCGAGACCGCCGAGGGCGCCCAGCACGGCGAGGATCAAGAGCCGCAGCTTGCGCGAGGTCGAGTGCATCGAAGAAGAGCGCGGGCGTGGGGTTGCGCGAGAGGTTGCGCAGTACTCCGCCTCGAGCGGATCGACGTTACACGAAATACGAGCCTTCGGGGGCTTCAGCGGCGCAGGTCGAGCAACGCGGTCCAGGTCTCCGCCGCCTCGCGGTCGCCACGAGCTTCCGCAGCGCGCACTTCGAGCTCTACGCGCTCGATCTCCGCGCCATCGGCGCCCAATCGGCCGGCGAACTGCGCCGCGAGAGAGAGAACGGGGTCGAGATCCTCGTTGCGTTCCGCGCGCTACGCAGTGCTCTGGCAGTCGCCGAGTCCCATTTCGGCGCGCACGCGATCGACCGGGAGGTCCTGCATCAACTGCACGGCGTGCTGTCCAAACGCAACGACGAGCAGGATGGTTCCGCGCACGCTGGCTGCGCGAACCGTGCCGTGCAGTCGCGCGACGACGTCCGCGTCGGCTTGCGCATGCTCCAGGAAACGAACGCGATCCGCGATGCTGAAGTGGCGCCAACCGACGACCTCGCGCAGTCGTCCGCTACAGTCCTAGAGTCCTCGCCGGCGGGAGCCGGTGAGGCGAACTCCTCGCGCAGCGCGGACCGCTGACCCCGACCGACCGTCGCTACCGTCCTGTTCGGTCCGGCGCAACGGGACGAACCGCAAAGAGCCCTCGAGCAGGTCGAGCGCCAGACGTCGGCGCGCAGGGAGACACACCTACGCGTTGAGTCGACTATCCGCACGTCGTGCTTGCGACGGCAGCGGACTTCGTCATGGAAGCTCGGGGCGTTTCCCGGAGTCCGAGAAGGGTTTCAGCGACGAACGAACCAGTAGTCGTCCTCGACCTGCGGACGTAGAAACTGTTCTGAGGTCGCCGAGCCCGCGAGCACTGCTTCCTGGATGGTCATCGCAATGACGACCCAGGGGAGAGTTGCGCCCGACTCCCAGCGTGATTCGATGACCTTGAACGGTCGCCAGACTCCTGCCGCGACGAGCCGATGATCGCTGAACTCTCGGCTCCGAACGATCACGCCGTCAGCACCCTTCGTGTCGATTCGTACCGGCTTGGGGGTCGTCGTGGTGTCCACGATGTACGTCGTGCTTCCCAGCACTCCGCCCGAGGACCCGAACCCGGGGTAGGTCTCGTGGACAGGGACAAGTGCCAGCGAGGAAGCCGTCCCGACGGTGTACGCGTTGCCGGGGAACCTCGTGATCCAGTAGGGGTTGTAGGCCCAGTCCGTCAGCATTCTCGCCGGCTCTGCTTGAGCCGCGATCATGGCTTTCTGTTGAGACGAGGTGCTCGCCCACGCGTTCCCGGTAGAGCTTCCACGAAGATGAGAGAACAGCGTTGCCCCGTCGAAGACCAGCTCGTTCGTCGCAAGGAGTGCTTCTCCCCCCTCTCCGGTAGCTCGGCTCGTCTTCTCGACCGCGAATCGCCCGTCTGCGAAAGCACACCCTTCGATTCGATACCGATTAACGGTGGGCTCCGTGGACCCGATCGGGCGGAAAACAAACTCTACTTGCGCGAGAATGTCCGTGAATCCCAGCACGGTCGAGTTCGCGACTGCAACCGAACGAAGCGGCTCGGGAAGCGCTGTGATCGGTGCGGTCTGTGCAGACTCCAATCGGAGCAAGGTCTCATTCGGCACGGGCGGGGCCAGCAGGGATGCGGGATCACCAACGCGCACAGTGAAAGTGTCCTGCGATTCCACGACGATTTCCCCGTCCGTTCGCGCGTGCAGTGATGCGGAGGTGCCGCAATTCCTGATCGAGGCTGAGGTATTGACTTCGGATCCCGCGTTGGCGAGTGGCCCACAAGCGCTAGCTGCGCGAACGTCGGCGAGTGTGACGATGGGAGTGGCCGGAAAACCCGGGCACGGATTCGGGTTGAGCATCGTCGTAATCGTGATCGAGTCCCCATTCGCGTTGCAGTGGATCAGGTTGGCTGATCCGCTACAGTTGAACGTGTCTCCGGTCCGCACCACGGTCGATGTGAGGCATTGAGGAGGCGAGGAAATGGTGAGTGCTTGGCCGAAAATGTTGACTGCGAGGCTCCATGAGCCGCAGTTGATCGAGGTCGTAGTGGTCCCGCCGGCAATCAGGAGTTGCCGGGTCAGATTGTTGCAGGCGGCAGAGGGCGCCGGAGTTTGCGCACAAAGTGTGGCCGTGAGGACGAGATTCCACCCTACGAGAATGGTGCCGCG
This sequence comes from Planctomycetota bacterium, assembly GCA_043736755.1. GTDB lineage: Bacteria > Planctomycetota > UBA1135 > UBA1135 > JAEUHZ01. The sequence goes on from JAYTBY010000582.1 coordinate 10,768, forward strand.
CGAAATTGCAGTGAACATGTGTTGAGTGTTGCGAGCGATGAAGTTCCAGGTCCGTTGAAGCGAACGGTGCTTCGACCAACGGACACTACCCCCCCCCCGAACCGAATCAACGGGCTGTTGTGCCGGACTCTCGAGTCCGAGCTCGGTCCTCCGGAGCAGGACACCGTTGCGCTGTGCGAGCAATCCTCGTTCAGCGCCATCCCCGCGACGCGGTGCCTCATCGACGCAACTCGAGCAATGCGTGCCAGGATTCGGTGCCAGCCAGATCGCCACGTTTCTGCGCTGCGCGTACCTCGTACTCGATGCGCGCTGGCTCGACGCCGTCGTAGCCGATCGTCCCGGCCAGTCTCGCCGCTGCCGCGAGTACGGGGTCGAGGTCTTCGATGCGCTCCGCGCGCTGCGCGGCGCTCTGGTAGTCGCCGAGTCGTAGGTCCGCGCGCACGCGATCGACCGGCAGATCCTGCATCAAGCGTACGCCGTGCAATCCCAGCGCTACGACGAGAAAGATCGTTCCGAGCGCGCTGGCTGCGCGAACCGTGCCGTGCAGTCGCGCGGCGACGGCCGGGTCGGCTTGCGCGTGCTCGAGGAAGCGCACGCGATCCGCGATGCTGAAGTGGCGCCAACCGGCGACGTCGCGCAGTCGTCCGCCGACGCGCTCGAGCGCGCTGATCAACGTGTGGGCTTCGCCCAGGAGATCGAGCGCATGTAGATCCGCCTGCAGCTCGCAGCGCCGCGACAGCCACGAGAACCCGAGGAACCACGCACCGAGGAAAGCGAGCAGGGTGAGCCCAGCGAAAACCGGCTCGTCCGCGAAGAACGCATTCGCGACGAGGTCGCCGAAGAGGAACGCGACGAGCACCCACGCGATGAAGAGCGGCACGTGGGAACGCACGGCGTGTCCCATCTCGTGCGCGAACACGGCCGCGAGTTCGCGGGCCGGCAGTTGCGCGAGCAGTTGATCCGAGAAGAGCACGGTTCGGCTCGACTTCGTGAGCCCCACGATCGCGGCGTTCGCGACAAGGTTCCCCGTGCGCCAGACGCGCAAGCGTGGCGTGCCGAATCCGGATTCGCGCGCCAACGCCAGCACTGCCGTGCGCTGCGAGCCTTCTTGGAGCGGCGTGGTCTCCCACACGTGCTCGAGCAGAAAGGGAAGCGCGAGTGCGAGGACGAGCAACAGTCCGCCCGCGAACGCGGCGTGGAAGACGCCGATCTCCTCGACCGCGACGCGCGTGTCTTCGCTCGCGCCGACGAGCGCCGCCGCGAACACGTAGAGGAGCAACGGCACGAGTCCAGCGACGAGCATGCGCGTCTGGAAACCGAGCCATGTGTCGCGCTCTGGTTTCGCGACGAACGTGCGTGACCGCGCGTGGAGCGCCGCGAGTTCGAAGGCGAGCCAGGGCGCGAGGAGCAGCAGCACGCGTAGGTCGGGCCATGCGAGGAGCGACACTTCGACTCCGCTCCACTGTGAGACCGTGTCGCGCCAACCGCACGCGAAGGCGGCGACGGCGTGAAGGACGATCGGGCTCGAGACCAGCAGGCGATGCGTCCAGTCGCCGACACGAAATCGACCGCGGACGTAGGCGCGCTCGCTGGCGTACGCGAGGAGGTAGGCGAGCGGCGCGAACAAGGCGATGACCCACGAGGGAGCGACCTGCCATTCGAATCCGCCCTCTGCTCCGGCGAGCACCGCGAGCGCGAGGACGACATGGCCGAGGCTGCCCATCGCAAAAGCTCTAGACCGAGCGCGTGCTGTCGACGAGCCCGCGTGGAAGTTCGTGGTCCCCGAGATCGTCGACCGTGCCCGCGAGGTCGAACGAGCCGTCCGTGCGCTCTGCGATGTGCAGCGTTCCGCCCGGGAGCACGATGTCGAGAGGCAGGCGCGCGAGCCCCTGATCGACGAGCGCCGCCGCGACCGCGCAAGCTCCGCTGCCGCAGGCTTCGGTTTCGCCGACGCCGCGTTCCCACACGCGCATGTCGACGCGCGAGCCGTGCGGCGTCACGAACTCGACGTTCGTTCCGGCTGAAAATGCCGCGTGACCCTCGAGGCGCGGCCCGTCGGTGCGCACGGCCGCCGCCGCGACGTCGTCGACGACGACGACGAAGTGCGGATTGCCGACGTCGACACGCGTGCCGATCACGAAACGATCATCGAGCTCGATCCGCTCGCCACGGGCCAAGATCCGCGGACGACGCATCGACACGACGGCCGAGCGGACGTGGCCGCCTTCGACCTCGACGCGAGCGACGTGCAGTCCCGATGGATCCTCGACGACGAAGTCGGTGCCCCGGACGAGGCGACCCTCGTACGCGAACTTCGCCACGCAGCGCAGTCCGTTTCCGCAAGTCTCCGCCAAGCTGCCGTCCGCGTTGACGAGTTGCATGCGCACGTCGCCACCAGCGTGTGCTGGAAGGACCAGCAGAACTCCGTCGAGGCGCGGCGATGCGTCGGGCGCACACAACAGACGTGCTAGCGCGACGAGATCGCTCGGCGGAGCCGTCGTGACACCGTCGACGAGGGCGAAACGATTGCCCGTGCCCGAGAGGATCCGCACGCGCTGGCTCACGACATGTCTCCAGCGCCGAACGAGGAGCGCATGCCGAGCTTTCCCGTTGGACATGCGTTCGGGTCGTCGTGCGCAGACGGGCGCGCGCTCGACTCGAACTTCGATGACCGACCGGGCCTCACCAGGAACCTCCGCGCGCGCTGCCGAGCTTCTGCGTGTTCTTGAAGTGCATCTTCGCGACGTTCGCGAGCGCGTCGAAGCCGTGCAGCGCGACGTAGCGGCGCGCAGCTTGATCGACCGGCGTTCCCGCGCCCTTGCGCAGCTCGATCGCCGCTTCCTCCGACAGTTCCTTCAACGCGACGAGGAACTCCTCGCGCGCGACGACGCTCGCCGCGGCGACGGCCGGTTCCGATTCGGCCCGCACGCGCTGTTCCAACCGGATGCCGAGCTTCTTGGTGCGCGTGACCAGCAAGCGCTCGTTCGCGAAGCGATCGACGACGACGCGCACGCCGGGTTCGGCGAGTCGCGCGATGGCCTTCGCATGCTGATCCGCGAGCAGGTCGTTCAACCGCCCCTGCACGTACACTTTGTTGTAGTCGCGCGGATCGAGACGCTCGACGGCGACGCGATAGCGCGTGCGCAGCGCAGCACCGAGACGGAGGCACTGATCGTCCGTCAGTGTCTTGCTGTCGCGCACGCCGGCTCGATGGATCTCTTCGGACTGGCCCTTCTCGAGGCGCACGGCACACACGACGAGCGGGCCGAAGTAGTCACCCTTGCCGACTTCGTCGCTGCCGATGACGGGCTCGTCGAAGTCCGCGGCTCCGGCTGAGCTCGACCGCCCGTCTAGTTCTGCGTCAGCCACTTCACCGCGCTTCGCCTTCGACCGCGGCGTCGCGCTCGTGCCGTGCGCTACCGCCTCGCTCGCTTCGCTATCGCTTGTTCCACTCCCGCTCGGACCACGGTCACGCGTTCGGCCCGCACCGGCATCGCCCCCACTTGCTCCAGGCGCGCCCGTGTCGAGCTGGAGCCAGCGCGCGACGAACGCCTCGGGCTCCGCGGATTGAACGACGAACTTCCCCGAGTCGTAGAGCGTCGCGACCGCGCCGTCCCCCTTTGCGCTGAAGACGGCGTGCGGAACAGGCCGGAACTCGAACGGGCCGGCCGCGAGAGCGGCGCGCATCGCCGCCCGGCGAGCGGGCGGTACCACGAGGACGATCGTGCGCTGGGTCACCCGCGAATCGTAAGGTAGATCGCGGTGCCTCACACCGATCCGCGCGACTTCGACACCGGTCTCACACCGGCCGACCTCGATCCCGCCCGACCGCGGACGCTCGAGACACCGTGGGGCGCGTTCGCTCTCTTCGTCGTGGGCGAGCGCGTTTTGTGCGTCCAGAGTTTCTGTCCGCACCTCGGCGGGCCGCTGTTCCAAGGCACGGTGTCGGGCGCGAGCGTCACGTGTCCCTGGCACGAGTGGATCTTCTCGCTCGAAACGGGCACGCGGCTCGACCTGCTGGGCCGGATCCTCGGTGGAGTCAAGCTCATCCGCTGCGAGGTCGAGCGGTCAGCGCGCGGAACGATCCTCCTTCGCGCTCCCGATCGACGGCCGGTGGTGTGATCCCAGGAGCGCTGCGCTCAGCGCTCAGGAATGCACGGCCGCCGTCGTCTTCGGCCGACGACCGCCGGTTTGGTCACGAGGCGCTGACAGGCCTGCTGGTCTCGTGGCGCGGACCCGACCTCGCTGATTCGGAAGCGCAGATCCTCCGGACCGAATCCAGTGCGCGACGGGTCGCCGCGCGGACTCGCGCTCGATCCGCGGCGGGCGAGCCCCTACCATCGCTCTCCACCGCGAATTCCCGCTGCGACTTCGAAGCCCCACCCGCGAACCCCCATGGCCCAGATCCACGACTCCATCCTCCAAGCGATCGGCAACACGCCGATGGTCCGCCTGCAGAAGATCGGGAAGGAAACGGGCTGCGAGTTCCTCGTGAAGTGCGAATTCCTGAACGCCGGCGGGTCGATCAAGGACCGCATCGGGAAGCGCATGCTCGAGGAGGCTCAAAAGAAGGGCCGCATCAAGCCCGGCGACACGCTGATCGAGCCGACGAGCGGCAACACGGGGATCGGACTCGCGCTCGCGGCGGCCGTCTACGGCTATCGAATGATCATCACGATGCCCGAGAAGATGAGCCGCGAAAAGCAGGTCGTCCTCGAGGCCTTGGGTGCCGAGATCATTCGAACTCCGACCGAAGCCGCGTGGGACGATCCGCAGAGTCACATCAGCGTCGCGAAGCAGTTGCAGAAGATCCTGCCGAACGCGCACATCCTCGATCAGTACGGGAACCCCGACAATCCGCTGGCTCACTACCACGGCACGGGCGAGGAGATCGTCCAGCAGACCGACGGCAAGCTCGACTACTGCGTGATGACGGCCGGCACGGGCGGCACGATCACGGGCGTCGCGCGCAAGCTCAAGGAGAGGGTTCCGAACGCCAAGATCATCGGCGTCGATCCGGTCGGCTCGATCCTCGCGGGACCGGGGCCGATCCACAGCTACAAGGTCGAGGGCATCGGCTACGACTTCATCCCCGACGTGCTCGACCGCACGCTCGTCGACGAGTGGGTGAAGACGGAAGATCGACCGTCGCTCCTCATGACGCGCAAGCTGATCCGGCAGGAGGGCCTCCTGTGCGGCGGCAGTTGTGGCGCCGCGGTGTGGGCCGCACGTGAGATCGCGCGCAAGGTCGGCCCTGGCAAGCGCTTCGTTGTGATCCTCGCGGACTCGGTGCGGAACTACATGACGAAGTTCATGGACGACCGCTGGAT
>JAYTBY010000583.1:0-3226 GCA_043736755.1 Planctomycetota bacterium
CCCGGCGCGGTCACGAACAGTCCTTGCGACTCGACGGCCGAGAACACGGGCGCTACGGGCCGAGCCAGTTCCGCGGGGAGCGGCGGCTGGGGCTCCCCAACGCGGTCCCCTTTCTGGAAGGCGAGGGCCAAGAGAACGGAGCAGAGGGTCCAGAAGTCGGGCATCGAGTGCAGGCTACTCCAGGGCACTGAAAGGTCGACCCGTGCTTGCACCGCGCGCGCGCAACGTCATCATTCTCGGCCCGGAAACGGCTTTGGAGCGGAGGCGGCGCTTCGGGAGCGGAGTGCGAGTCCCCGCGTCATCCCCGACGGATCCCCTCCCTTCGGCGCCTCCCACACGGATGCACCGGAGTCTCATCCCATCCTGTGTCTCGCCGCCCACGGCAGGGTCCTTTGCGATCCGGCGCGCGAGACACCGCTACAAGGAAGTCTCCATGTTCCCCGCCCTTCTCCTCATTGCGACGAACGCGCCCGCGGCGCCCGTCGCTTCGACGTCGTACGACGCAAATCCCTTGGCCGCCTTCGTCTCCGAAGATGCGCCGAAACCCGCCACCAACGTGTGGACCGGTTCCGTCTCGCTCGGCGCGAGCTACCAGGACGGCAACACGAACACCCGCGCCGTGAACGCCAACGCGCTGGCCGAGTACCGCCGTGAGAACGACCGCTGGACGGTCAACGGATTCTGGAACTACGGCGAGACGAAGGACCAGGCCACGAGCGACTACGTGCTCAACGTGCGCAAGGCCGGCCTGGGCGTGAAGTACGACTACTTCCTCTCGAAGAAGCTCTACGTCTTCGCGAACGCCGGCATCGAAACGGACACGCTGGCCGACTTGCAAGATCGCGAGTACCTCGGTGCCGGTGTCGGCTATCAGTGGCGCGAAGACGACTCCCTGAAGTGGGGTTCGGAAATTGGCGCCGGCTACTTCATCGAGAACCGCAAGGTGGGCGAGGATACGGAGTACATCTCTGCGCGCGCGGCGAACAACCTCGACTGGAAGATCAACGAAAAGTCGGGCCTGATCAACATCATCGCCTTGTACCCGAGCCTCGAGGACTCGGATGACTTCTTCGGTCGCAGCGACACGCGCCTCAAGACCTCGCTGACCGAGGCGATGTTCGCCCAGCTCCAGTGGGTGTGGGACTACGACAACACCCCGTCGACGGGCAAGGATCGCAACGACAACACGGTCACGCTGGGTATCGGCTGGTCGTTCTGATCCAAGGACCTCAACCCATGAGCCCGCACCTTCGATTCACGTCCCTCTTGCTCGTCGCACTGCTCACGCCCGTTGTGATGAGTTCCTGTTCGTCGGCCTACTTCGCCACGATGGAGCAGTTCGGTTACGCGAAGCGCGAGATCCTCGTCGACCGCGTCGAGGAGGCAAAGGACGAGCAGAAGGAGGCGAAAGAGCAGTTCGTGTCCACCTACGAACGCTTCAAGTCGGTGACGGGCATCTCGGGCGGCAAGCTCGAGGACACCTACAACACTCTCAACGGCTCGTACGAGGATTGCGCCGAGCAAGCCGACGCGGTTCGCGGCAAGATCACGAAGGTCGAGGAAGTCGCGGACGCGATGTTCTCCGAATGGAAGACCGAGATCGGCCAGTACTCCGATGCGTCGTTGAAGAGACAGAGCCAGGAGACGTTCGATGCGACCAAACGTCGCTACGAAGATCTCCTGACTTCGATGAAGAAGGCCTCGGGCAGCATGGAGCCGGTCCTCACCGCGTTCCGTGACCGCGTCCTGTTCCTGAAGCACAACCTCAATGCTCAGGCGATCAATTCGCTTGCCGAGACCGTCATCGCCATCCAGGGCGACGTCTCGAAGCTGATCGACGACATGCAGGCCTCGATCACCGAGGCCGACGAATTCCTGGGTGCGATGAAGTCGAACGGCTGAATCGCGCCTTGCCTGTTCCCTAACGACCGTTTCTCTCCCCCCCCCCCGAGAATCCCAAGGAGGATCCCATGGGCATGATCAGTGAATTCAAGGCCTTCGCCATGCGAGGCAACGTCGTCGACATGGCCGTCGGCATCGTGATCGGCACCGCCTTCGGTGCCATCGTCGCGGCTCTCGTGAGCGACGTCCTCATGCCGATCGTCGGCTATGCGACCGGCGGCGTGAACTTCAAGGAGCAGGTCGTGATGCTCGGCGGCGAGACGGGCGTCAAGCTCGGCTACGGCTCGGTGATCGACGCGATCATCAAGTTCGTCATCGTCGCGTTCGTGCTCTTCCTCGTGATCAAGGCGATGAACTCCGCGAAGAAGAAGGACGAAGCGAAGCCCGCCGCTCCGGCCGCTCCGCCGGCGCAAGAAGTGCTGCTCATGGAGATTCGCGACCTCCTCAAGAAGAAGTAGACGAACGGACCTGGTCCATTCGTGAAGTCAGCGGGGCCGTCGCGCGCGAGTGCGGCGGCCTCGCTCAGTTTCGGATCCACAGTGCGCGCGTGAACGCGAGGAGTCTCGCTGGATCGAGCGCGCCATCGGTACGCACCCCCGAGCACAGGTCGACGCCATGCGGTCGAACGCGCGCCACCGCGTCGCTCACGTTCGAAGCCCGCAGGCCACCCGCCAGCCAGACGGGGATCGGTGACGCCGCCACGATGCGCGCCGAGAGCTCCCGATCGTGCACGCGACCGGTGCCGCCGAGTTCCTTCGTTGGCGCGCCGCGGTTCCCCGAGTCGAGCAGCAACGCATCGGCGTGCTCGGCTGCGGCACTCGCTTCGTCGAGAGATTCGGTCGAGGACACGTGCACGACCTGGACGAGCATCACGCCGGGGAGCAGCTTGCGCAGCTCTGCGCGTTCGCGTGCCTCGACATGATCGACGAGCTGGATCGCGCTCGTCCCACAGCGTGCGTGCTGCTCCGCGATCGACAACGCATCGACCAGCGCGGTCAGCAGGAACGTGTCGACCTCGTCGTGGACCGCGCGCGCGATCGACGCGATCCGCTCCTCAGGAATCGGACCCGGGCCGCTGGGCATCGCCGACACGAGACCGATTGCGCTCGCGCCGTGACGAATCGCGAGCCGCGCTTCGGCTTCGTCCTGGATGCAGCAGACCTTGAGTCGAACGCGGTGGGTCATCTGCGGGATCCTCGAACGGCCACGACCCTAGTGTCCCGCCCGCGAAGTTCGTGTGTGAATTCGAGCCACCTGGATCTCCCTGGCGGCGTTGCCGCTCCTCCGAGCATCCACGAATGCGCGTCGTCGCGGCGCCTAGCCA
>JAYTBY010000584.1:0-7025 GCA_043736755.1 Planctomycetota bacterium
CGGAGCGGCGCAGACGGTGGATGAGAGCGCGCTCTCAGAGCGGGCGAAGAATTCACCGCTCTCGCGCTGCGGAGCAGCGCAGATGGTGTCAGAGAGCACGCTCTCAGGGTCCGTCGCACCGCGGAGGCAGACCGCGCCCGATCCACGTGCTAGTTCCGGGCCGGAATCAGGGCCGGTTCGAGCGTCGCCGGCTGCGTCGCCGCGCCGCCATGTCGCTTCGAGATCTCTTCGATGAAGAGGTCGACCGTCGTCTGGATCTCGACGACTTCGTCGCGCGACAGCTGGATCGTCTTGGCCGTCGCTTGCGCGTGGAGTTCGTGCCCGAGGAGGCGCGAGACGATTTTCAGGCTCGCCAGCTGGCGAACGGTCGGGTTCTGGGACTTGGACGGGCTCTGAATGTCCATCGGCGGCTCGCGGCTGGGTCGACGACGCGAATCGTCGACGATTATCTGTGGGCAGAGTCGTCCCCGGATCGACGCGCGCTTCCGTCGGCCCCACCCATCCGTTTAGATACAGATGCGGCGGAGTCGTCTCAAGCGCGAGGTTTCGCGTCGAGCGTGCTCCCCCACGAACCACACGATGAGCCGACGATCGCGCGAGAGCGCCGCGGGGACCCCCGCCGAACCGGAACGCACGGGAGACGGGAACGCACGCCGCGAATCGGCGCCCGTTCCCGCGCCAACTCCCCAATCGACGCCGAATTCTGCCCCGCGCGCGCGCTCGGCGAAGCGTCGCGCGCCCGATCCCGGCGATGAGCGCTCCTTCACGGAGACCGCTCCGCGCGGCGAGAGCGCGGCGCCGGTCGCGGATTCGAGCCTGCGCGAATCGAGCGGCATCGTGTGGAAGGGCAAGACGCTCTCGCCGTTCCAAGTGCGCGCCGTCGAAGCGATCCGCGCCGGGCACGACGTCCTCGTCGCGGCACCGACGGGCGCGGGGAAGACGCTCGTCGCCGAGTACGCGATCGAAGACGCGGTGAAACGCGGCCGCCGCACCATCTACACGGCGCCGATCAAAGCGCTCTCGAACCAGAAGTACCGCGACTTCCGCGCCGAGGGTATCGACGTCGGCCTCATGACGGGCGACGTCACGATCCATCCGGGCGCGCAAGTGCTCGTGATGACGACGGAGATCCTGCGCAACTCGATCTTCGAGAACCCAGCCGCGCTCGAGCCGGTCGAATACGTCGTGTTCGACGAGGTCCACTACATGGACGACGTCGAGCGCGGATCGGTGTGGGAGGAGTCGCTGATCTTCGCGCCGAAGGACGTGCGCTTCGTGTGTCTCTCCGCGACGATCCCGAACGCCGAGGAACTGGGCGCGTGGCTCTCCGAAATCCGCGGCCGCGCGACGGTCGTGATCGAGTCGACGAAGCGTCCCGTTCCGCTCGAGCACCGTTTCTGGACGGCGCGCTCGGGGCCGTTCGACGCTTCGGAGATCGACCGCGTGCGCAAGCGCGAGGTCGAAGCAGGCGGTCGAAGCGGCAAGGACGCGAAGAAGGGGCGGCATCACGATGGTCGCGGCGCGCGCGGCCAGGGGTGGAACGACGCGCCCAACGCCGTGCCGCTGTTCGACGAGCTGCAAGCGCGCGAACTGCTGCCCGTCCTCGTGTTCTCGTTCAGCCGCAAGGACTGCGAACGGCTCGCGCGCAACAATGAAGGCCGCGAATTGCTCACGCCGGAAGAGCGCGAAGCCATGCGCGCGTTGCAGACCGAACTGTTGCGATCGTTCTCGCTCGACCCCGGATTCCTGCAGGGCGAGATCATGTCGATGGCGCGACGCGGCATCGGCTACCACCACGCCGGAATGCTGCCGGTGCACAAGGAAATCGTCGAGCGCATGTTCACGTCGAGTCTCGTGAAGATGCTCTTCACGACGGAGACGTTCGCGCTCGGGATCAACATGCCCGCGCGCACGGTCGTCTTCAACGCGCTGCGCAAGTTCGATGGCGTCGGTTTCGACTACCTCTCGACGCGCGACTACATGCAGATGGCCGGGCGAGCCGGACGTCAGGGCCTCGACAAAGAGGGCCTCGTCTTCTCGCTCCTGTCGCAGCGAGACCTGATCGAGGCGCCGATCAAACGCCTGATGACCGGTCGCGCGGAACCGGTCGAAAGCCGTTTCAAGCTGTCGTTCAGCTCGATCCTGCACCTCGTCGAACGCCTCGGTCGCGATCGCGTGCCCGAAGCGTGGGAGAAGTCGTTCAACCAGTTCCAGCACCGCGACGGCACCGAGAAGCAACGCGACAAGAACAAGAAAGACCAGCGGCGCGTGCTCGACGCACACCTCACGTTCCTGGACGAACTCGGCTACCTCGAGGGCAGCGCGCTGACGCCGCGCGGGCACGTCGCGAAGCTGATCAACGGGTTCGAGGTGCAGGTCACGGAACTCCTGTTCCGCGGAACGCTCGAGAACCTCGGCGTCGAAGCCCTCGCCGTCGTGTTCGTGGGGCTCGTCTACGAAGAGCGCCGCCGCGCGGAAGCGGGCTGGATCCCTGCGAAGCTGCAAGGAACCGTGCGCACGAGCGTGCAGAAGGAAGTCCAAGCTTCCTATGCCGCCGCAGCGGTGCACGGACTCCAAGCGGCCGTGAAGTTGCCCGACTGGGGTTTGACTGCCGCGACGATCGCGTGGATCGACGGCTCGCCGTTCGAAGCGCTCGAGGACCTCACCGAAGCGACTGCCGGCGATGTCGTGCGCAACTTCCGCATGGCAACCCAGCTCATGCGACAAGTGCGCCGCGCAATCCACCCGGACTGGGACGTGCACGCGCGGCTCGGCGAGTGCATGGAAGCGCTCAACCGCGGCGTCGTGGACGCGCGCGCGCAGCTCGATCTCGGCTGAGGGACCGTCGAAGCGTCGGGGTGCGGCGCACCCGACGCCGGTGACGCACTCACGTACGCGAACACCGCGTCACTCCGGCACGTCGAACGTCGCGACCACCGCCAAGTGATCCGACACGCGGGTGTCGACGACGCGCTGCTCACGCAACGTCCAAGCGATCGGCGCGAGCACTTGGTCGATCCGCCGCGTCGGCGCGTGCGCCGGAAACGTCGCGGGTTCGGCCGCGAAACCCGCGAATCGTCCGGTCGCGAGCCAACGCTCCATCGGAGGCGTTCCGGGCGCAGCGTTGAAGTCCCCCGCGACGAGTGCCGGCCGAACCCCGATGCGCGCCAACAACTCCTCGACCTGTCGCGCGTTGTTCACGAGGTCGAACGAGTCGTTGCGGATGGACGCGCCGAGCAACCACTCGCCGTGCACGCGGATCTCGAACCACAGCGCGCGTCGATTGCCGGTCGGGCTCCAGAACGGCTTCCCGCCCGCGAGCTGCTGCACGTCGAGAGCGCGCATCTCGAAGTTCGACAGCACGGCATTGCCCGAGCGGATGCGGAACATCGGGACGCCGAAGTTGTAGTTCTCGGCCGACGCCCAGTGCGCGAAACCGCAAGCTCGCGCGAGGTACTCGACCTGATCGAGATCGTGCGGCGCGGCTTCCATGACGACTTCCGACAGGCACACGACGTCGGGATCCTCCTCGCGGATCACGCTCGCCAGCGACTTGAGCTTCGCGCGCACCGCGTCGACGCTTGCGAAGTCGAGGCCGCCGCGATGGAAGGACGCTTTCGCCGCGTTGAACGCCATGATGCGCACGCCGCGCTCGCTCGCTGGATCGATGACCCGGGACGGCTGGTCCGCGTTCCTGCCCGTGCGCGGTACACGCCACGATTCCGACAGTCCGTTCGCCGTGAACAGCGCGCCAACGAGCAGCACGCACGCGGCCAGAACGATGAACCCGCGTCGCACGATCGGACTGCGAACTCGACGTGCGCTCACGCCGTTGCCTCGCCCGCTCGAAAGCGCAGAGATCCGTCGCCTGCGCACACTCGACTCGATTCCACGTCTATCCCCGGCCGCCACGGGCCGGATCGAGCTTGCGCATTGCGCCGAATCGCCGCAAGCATCGCACGAGCCCGCGCGCTCGTCGTCGCGCGCGGCCCAGCGCGTGCTAACGTGCGCCCGATGAACCGACAGCGACCCCAGTTCGAGATCTACGCGCAATGAGCGCGAACCGTCGATCCCCCCCGCCGCCCCCCGAAGAGAAGCCGCTCGCGTTCACGAACGACTCGACGCTGCATCCGGACGACATCGCGATCCTCGCCGCGCTGCGTGACGGATACGTCGCGCGATCGGAGGGCGGCTTTCACGGCCCGCTCGACGCCGGTTGGACGAGTCCGCGCGAGTTGGCGCTGTACGACGCGACGTTCGGCGCGCGCATCGGATGGAAGTGGCGCGCGGTCGTCGCCGAGATCGCTCTCCGCGCGATCCAGCCGCCGCGCGGAACTCTCCTCGATTGGGGCTGCGGCACCGGCATCGCCGCGCGCGCGTGGCTCGAAGCGTTCGGCGCCGACGGCATGCGCGTCCTCCTCGTCGACACGTCGAGCACGGCGCGCGCCTACGCGGCGGCGAAGTTGCGCGAGCGTTGGCCCGGCCTCGAAGTCGTCGAGCTCGCCGCGACACCCAAGGATCCGGTCGACTTGCTGCTCGCGAGCCACGTGATCTCCGAGCTCGAGGACGAAGCGTTCGACGGCCTCGTCGACCTCGCTCATCGCTCGCGCTTCGTCGCGTGGGTCGAGCCCGGCAGCAAGCAGATCTCGCGACGACTCATCGAAGCCCGTGAGAAGTTGCGCGGGACGCTGACGGTGCTCGCGCCGTGCACGCACGTCGAAAGGTGCGGGCTTGCCAGCGTCGATCGCAGTCGCGATTGGTGTCACCATCTCGCCGCGCCGCCGCCCGAGGCGTTCACGACTCGGCTTTGGAACCAGGTCGCGCGCGAGTTGCGCATCGACTTGCGCAGCCTCCCCTACTCGTTCCTCGTGCTGGGCCGCGGGCCGAAGCGCGTGGAGGCGCCGGATGCCGCGCGCATCATCGGCCGACCGCGCGTCGAAAAGGGTCGCGCGCTGCTCGACGTGTGTCGCGCGGAAGGCGTGTCCGTGTTGCGCTTCCTCGAGCGCATGGACAAGGAGACGTTCCGATCGTTCAGCACGTGGCCGACGGCGCCGCGCTTGCACCGCGTGCGCGAGACCGAGGCGCGCATCGATGAGTTCGGACCGCTCGAAGCGCCGCCGCCGTGGGATGCGGACGCCAGTTGAGCCGGCTTCGGAGCCTCGTCGATCACGTGAACCGGGACGGGCGTCGTCGAGAGATCGCAGCGGGCCGCACGAGTCGCGTGTGCAACCGGTACGCGAGGAATTTCGCCGAGTGATCCTCGCGCGCGGCGAACGTCCGTAGGCTCGGACCCCTCGCGGCGTGTTGGTCAGGAACTCCCGCCAGAACGTCTCGCGGCCTGCACAGCCCCCGGGTGCCATGCCCGTCGGACTCGGGGACCGCTGCGGACCTCGAATCGAGATTACTCACGATCGACTGGCGCCGGGTGCGTTTGCTCCAGGTGCTCGCGCACCGCGATCGCGCTCAGCGACGGACTCGCACGATCACACCGGGGACGAGGTGAAGCGGCATGCGCGCCAATTCCTTGGAGCCGTCGTAGATGAGGAGCGTGCGTCCCTCTTCGCCCAGCATGAGGACGGGCGATTGCGGTGCTTCCAGCGGAAATGCGCGGCCAGCCGTCATTTCGTTGGACTGGACCACATGGAGGACGAGTTCGTTGCCCGAATCGTCCGTGACCTGCAGGAAGGAGTGGTCCGACAGAGGTTGGCTCGTCTCGAACTGGAAATAGCAGCGCGCGCTCACGCGGACTTCGACCTCTTCCCCGTCGCACGCACTCTCCAGTTCGTGGCTGTCCGACAGGATCGACGCCGAGTCGAGGTAAAGCCGCGCGCCAGCGCAGGGCACGTCGGCGAGCTGAAATCGGCCCTGGTCATCCGTGACGGCTTCGATCCCGTTGCTCACGTGAAGGCCCCCGCCAGGCAGCTCGGGAGCCACCCAGGTTCTAAGGCCGAGGCGGACGCTGACACCGCTGACGGGCGCGCCACTCCGTGAACGCACGACGCCGGAGAGCTTGGGCACGGTCGCGCGCGCCGGGACCACGAGCCGCATGTCGCGAACTCCCGCGGCCGTCTCACCGCTCCGCACCGAGATCAGGGACTTCGGGTCCCATGCGCGACAGACATAGCTACGTGCGGACAAGCCTTCGATCCGGAATGCTCCAGCTCCGTCGGTCAGGACGATCTTCTTGTTCCCACGCACGGCGTCCTCGAGCGTGCGCGGCGGGATGACGGTGCTCTCGAGCGGTGTCGGATCCAGGACTTCGACCCTCCAGCCGACAGCGCCCGTGCCATCGGCCAGCACGACGTGTCCCTCGATCGTAAGAGCTCCACCCGGCAGAACCAGCGTGACCGGAGCGGGCTCGACGGCACGGTCACTCACGAGACGGCCGAAATCGGGTACGAACGCAGGTTGGAAACCCACTTGCACGGCAACGAGTGCGGCCTTCGCGGAGACGGGTCGGCTCAAAGGTAAGACGAATCGTCCGTCCGCGTCGGTGTCGGTCTGTAGCATCCCGAGGATCACGCGCGCGGCCGTGGCCGGCTCCCCGCCTTGCAGAACGACACGACCTAGGAGCGTGGAATCTGTCGCTGCGGAACGGACAAGCAAAAAGACAAGGTTGCGATCCGTGGCTACGGGCATGGGTATGCGCTGCTCGACATACCCCGTCTTGCTGATCACGAGGTGGGCCTTGGGACCGGCGGGCGCTTTTGGGATCACGAACTCACCACCCGGGGAAGTGATCGTGGTCCAGTCGGGCTCTTCCATGTCGTCCGTCGGAACGGAGAGGGCCGCGAGAGCATCGAAACCAACGCCGATCTCGAGGCGAACCCCCTCGAGTGGAACTCGCTGCTCATCCATCACCCGTCCGGAGATCTCGATGGCGTCAGTTACGATCACGAAGTGGTCGTGAGGGTGCTCACCGGGGCGGAATCTCGAAGCGCGAACGTTCACCAGCTTCGGCGACTCGGTGGAAAGAAGCCCCGGTCGATTCGCGCGGACGACGAACTCTCCCAGGTTGTCGGTCT
>JAYTBY010000585.1:0-7021 GCA_043736755.1 Planctomycetota bacterium
GTCGGGTTCGCGGTCTCGGCGAGAGCACGCTACGCGCCATCGTCGCGGCGCGCGAGAAGGGCGGGCGCTTCGTCTCGCTGCCCGACTTCCTCCAGCGTACGGGTGCGCAGGGGGACGAGGCCGAGGCACTGGTGCGTTGCGGCGCGTTCGATGGGTTCGATCGCACGATTCCGGAACTCTTGTGGCGGCTCCATATGCTGCGCGCGCCGGTGCGGCGGATCCCGAAGGACGCGGGACTCGATGGGCGCGAGTTGGCGGCGTTGCGCGCGACACCCGGGTCGCGAGCAACGAGTGACGCGCGGGATTCGCTGAAGGCGGCACGCGCGAAGACCGCGGGTTGGGCCGGAGCGGGCATCGGCGCGGGCAACGTCGATCTCGCGCCGGGCGAAACGGCGTCGCTCTTCGGAGCGCCGGAGTCGGGCGCGCCCGCGCTACCGCGCCTGCCGGACCACGATCGCGTGACGCGCGGGAGGCTCGAGCACGAGCTGCTCGGCCTCACGGTCTCGGCGCACCCGACCGCACTATTCCCTTGCCCGGCTGACGCGCGGATCGCCGCGCGCGCGGATCTCGGCGGCGCGCGCGCACGGCCCGCGAACCCCCTCGCGGCGCGCGACGTGTCGAAGAGCGCCGGCGCGCGCGTCACTTTGCGCGGCTGGCCCGCGGCGACTCGGCACGTGCGCACGGCCGACGGACGCACGATGCACTTCCTCACGCTCGAGGACGAGACCGGCCTGGCTGAAGTCGTGATCTTCCCCGACGTCTACGAGCGCGACGGCGCGCACCTCGCCGAAGCGGGCGTCCTGTGCGTGACCGGCACGGTCGAGGACCAGATGGGCGCGTGCACGCTGCACGCCGAGGTGATCTGGTGACGGATCCGCGTAGAATGCTCACGGAAACCTCCACGAAGCCTCGACGAACCATGCCGCAACGCGAAATCACGCTCGACACCGCCGCCTTCCTCGACTCGCCCCAAGCACTCGCACTCGCGAGCGTGAAGCGCGAAGCGATCCACGCGATCACGGACCGCTTCCTCGCGTGCTGCTACGACGAGATCGGAAAAGCGCCGCGCCACCTCGACGGCGACGACCTGCACGGGATCGTCGGCCACATGCTGCCCGGCCACTTCGGGCGCAAGGACCCGCTGGCCGCTCACGTCAGCGAAGTGCTGCGCGCCTACCTCGAGTTCCTGGGCGAGCGCGCCGTCATCTCGCAGATGTTCGAACTACGCCGCGCGCTCGATCACACGCTGCCCGAGTTCGAGCACGCCGTCGCGACCGGCGAACACGCCCACCACGCCCCCGCCGCGGCCGCGAAACCGTTCGTGCACGGCGCATCGAAGACCGGCCGCAACGACCCGTGCCCGTGCGGCAGCTCGAAGAAGTTCAAGCAGTGCTGCATGAAGTGAGGTGGATGAAGGTGTCAGACAAATCCATCCACGCACCAGCGCTCGAGCAGCGAGCCGACGGCGAGCACGTGATGAAGTAGCCAGGCTCGATCATCAACTGTGGCGACCGGGCGCCTTCCGAGCCGTCGCCACAGTTGATGGTCGAGCCTGGCTACTTCATCGAGCAGCGAGCCAGGGGCGAGCACGTGGATGGATTTGTCTGACACTTTCATCCGACGTCGAGGAACGAGCACCCGTCGAAGGCGTGCACATCGCGACGGATGAGCTCGATCGGCGCGCGGAAGAGCGGGCCGTCCGTCACGACCGTGTGGTACTCGCCGTTCTCGCCGCAGGCGTCGGAACCGGCGCGCTCGAGGTCCGTGACGCAGGCGGGATCGAGCGTACGACCGAGGAAATCGCGTGGGAGGATCGAGTCGCGCACGACCACGATCATGGCGCGCCAGCCGCGCGCGAAGACCTCGTCGAGGAGGGCGCGACGCGGCGATTGCCAGAGCGGGTGGTGCGCGGTCGCGCCGACGCGCGCGGCGACGCGGATGCACCAGGCGCGATGGTCCTCGAGGTCGATGTCGCCGAAGACGAGGTCGGAGACCGCGTACGGCGATCGAGCGAGTTCACGCGCGCCATCGACGAAGGCCTCCTCGTAGCCCGACCACGACGCGCTGCGCGTGACGAGCGGGACTCCGAGAGCTTCGGCCTGCGCCGCGAGTACGGAACGCGGCAGTCCGTGGCTGCGTGATCGCTCACCGCCCTCGGTGAACATCGTGAAGAGCGCCACGAGTCGGCCCCCATCGCGCACGGCACGATCGAGCGCCAGCGCCGAATCCTTGCCACCACTCCACGACGACGCGAACGCGCGGTCGGCGAGGCTCAGGGAGTTCGAGCCCAGACGTACTCCTCGGTCTTCCCCGGACCGCTCACGCGCGCCGAAAGCTGGCCGTCCGCACGCAGCTCGTACTCGATCGACGTCGGCCAGTCGTGCGCGGGATTCTCGAAGCGCGCGCGTCGCGCACCGCCGTCCGTGAGTCGAAAGTCCGTCGCGCCGCGGCCGAGTGGACTGGCGACATAGACGAGACCTCCATCGCGCTCCTCGATGCGCAAGTACTCGAAGAACCGCGCTCGACCACCGATCACGGTGCGACCGGTCCCGAGGAGGATGCCCCCGAGCGGTGAGCTCCAGCGTTCCTCCTGGATCGTGTCCCCTTCGAGCTCGGTCCACGTGCCCGACATCCAGGCGAGTTCCGCGGCGGACTTCGGCGGCCCGACGATCTCGATGGTCGACTCGGTCGCGTTCGGAGCACGGGCAGAGACCGCATCGGTGCGACATCCACCGGCGACCGCGGACGCGAACACGACGATCGCAGCCGACAGGCGCAAAGAACCGCCCTGCGCGCTCACGACGCCGCGCCCGTCGAAGCCTTCTTCACCTGGTAGCGCAGGCTGACGTTCTCGCGGCCCATCTCCTCGAGCCTTTCGTCGGCCTTCTTCAATCCGAGGTTGTGCGCCTTCGAAACGATGCTCTTCACCGAGCGGTTCAAGCGCTGCGCGATGTCGAGGTTCGGCGTGAGCGGATAGATCTCGGCGAGCAAGGCGATCTCCTCGTCGCTCCAACGCGGCATCCGCGTCGCCGAGGACCCCGTGAGCTTGCGGACGAAAGCCTTGTCCTTCGCCAGGCAGTAGCGCGCGCCGAGTCGTTTCACCGCATCCAGCGAGCGACCGAAGATCGCCGCGAGGTCCTCGTCCGTTCGCGTGCCGTACAGGCGCTTGAACTCGACGATTTCCTCCTGCGTCCAGCGTCCGGATTGTTGAACGCGCCGCAGTTCCTCGACCTCGCGCTCGACCTCCTGAACGGTCCGACCGAGGACCCGCGCGATCGTTTCGTAGCTCACGCCGCCGAGGAACTTGCGCAGATCGTCGACTTCTCTCGCGCTCCAGGGCCCCGTGCGCGTGGCGAGCTGGAAGACCTGCTCGGCCATTTTCCGCACGCTCGCGACCGGGCGGTTCAGGAGCTTCGCGATGCTCTCGTCGTCGCGAAAACCGTACAGCTCCTTGAGTCGCGCGATCTCGGGTGCGGTCCAACGACCGCGCCGCGGACCGCCCGAATGATCCGTTCCCCAGGTGACGCGTCTCACGGAATCTCCAACTTGGGCTGGAGACTAGCAACGTGGGAACACAGAGCCGCTGAAGAATTCGCGGGCAGAGCGCGGCCGAGCGGCGCAGCCGGATTCGAAGAGCGCGTGGGCTCGGTCTCTTCACGGGCTCTCAGAGCGGGTGAAGAATTCACCGCTCTCGTGATGCGGAGCAGCGCCACATGATTCTGAGAGGCCGTAGGATCGGTTTCTTCACGGCCTCTCAGCGCGCGGATGTCGAGGGAAGGCCTCATCGCGAGTCCCTCTTCCTGGAATCCGCGGCGAGATCGGTGCCCTCGGAGACCTGCCGCGCGTGCAGGCGCTCGCGGCAACGCGTGAGCACGGCTCGGACGCCCTCCGAAGTCGACTGCTGGAGCGCGAGGTCGGCCAGCTCGCGCGCTTCGGCAAGTGACGTCTCGCGGACGGCGTACTTCACTTCGGGCAGGAGCATGGGCACGACGCTGACAGCGTCGTAGCCGAGCCCGAGGAGGAGCAACGCGGTGGCGTAATCGCCGGCCATCTCGCCGCAGACGGACGCGTGCTTGCCCGCGAGCTTCGTCGCGCGCGCGACCTGCGCCAGCGCCGCGAGGACGGCCGGGTGGTGGACTTCGTACAGCTTCGCGACCAGCGGGTTGTCGCGGTCGACGGCCAAGAGGTACTGGACGAGGTCGTTCGTACCGACGCTCACGAAGTCGACCTCGGCGAGCAGTGCGGGCAAGACGAACAGGGTCGAGGGGACCTCGATCATGATTCCGACGGACACTTCCGCGGGCACGTCGTAGCCGCCGTCGACGAGCGAGCGGCGCACTTCGTCGAAGATCCGGTGCACTTCGCGCACCTCTTCGAGCGACGTGACCATCGGCAGGAGAATGCGCAGGTCGCCGTGCGCGCTGGCACGCAACGCGGCACGCAGCTGAACGCGCAAAAGGTCCTGCCACTCGATGGAAATGCGCAATCCGCGCCATCCGAGCGCCGGATTCGCCTCGCGCGGCGTCTTGAAGTACGGCAACTGCTTGTCGTTCCCGATGTCGAGTGTGCGCAGCGTGACCGGTCGACCGGCCATCTTCTCCAGCACGCGCCGATAGAGCCGGTACTGCTCCTCCTCGGACGGGAACTGCTGCCGCTCCATGTAGAGGAACTCGGTCCGCAAGAGCCCGACCCCATCCGCGTGCGCCGGCGGGAACGTGTCGAGGTCGCGCAAGCTCTCGACGTTGACGAGAACCGAGAACCGGTGACCGTCCGTGGTGACCGGTTCGAGACTCGCGTGCACGCCGAGCTTCTTCTGACGCGCCTTACGGCGTTCGAGCCGCACGAGGAACTGATCGACGTCGTCTTGATCCGGCCGCAACTGAACGGTGCCGGCGTCGCCGTCGACGAGGATGCGCATGCCCTGCTCCAACCGTGAGAGCAGGTTCGAGACACCGACGACGCAGGGAATGCCGAATGATCGCGCGAGAACGGCGCCATGCGAGAAACGACCGCCAGACTCGGTGACGATCGCGAGGACGCGCTCGCGCGCGACGAACGTGACGACTTGCGGCGTGAGTTCGGCCGCGGCGAGGATCACTTGCTCTTCGCCTTGAACGATCGACTCACGGTCGTGCTGCATGAGCACGTCGAGCACAGCGCGCCACGGATCACTGAAGTCGGCCGACCAACCACGCGCTCCCTCCGCCGCCGTTGCCCCCAGTCGCTTCGTGACGCGATCGATGAGCCCCTGCACCGCCGCTTCGGCGTTGATGCGCTGCTCGCGGATCGTCGACTCGACGTCCTTCTGCGTGACCGGATCCGTGAGGATCGTGCGGTGCAATGCGAAGATGCCCGCGTCGCGCTCGCCGATCTGCGCGGCGACGGCGCGTTGACGTCGGCGCAACTCCTCGGCGGTCTGGTTGACGGCCTCGCGCAACCGATCGATCTCGCGCGCGATGTCCTCTTCAGAAACGCACCAGGTCGGCACGACGTGCGGACGCGCGAGGACGACGTGGGCAGGCCCCAGCGCTAGGCCGGGGGCCACTGAAACCCCCTTCACGATCCTGTGGTGCGCCATCGTCCTGAAGTCCGCGGAATCGGAACGGTTGAAGCAAGTCCGGACGAGCAGCGCGATCCTCGGCGGCGGGGGGGCGCGCGCGCTCGGCCGGGGGTCTCTTCACCGCCCGGATTAGGAAGTCTCAATCTACAGAGCGTGGACGTTCTGAGGAAGCCTTCAGATCGTCGGAGCCACGAATCTCGCGCTGATCCGGCACCTGCGGGCCACCACCCACGATCCGGGTTGGCCTCAAGACCGCCCTCTCAGCGGCCCGAAGGTCCAGGGAATGCCCGACGGGCACGTCCGCGAGGCCCTCGGCATCACGTCGAAGCCGCGGCCGACCGTCAGGCCACAACTGGGTCCCGACACCCCATGGCGACGAACGACGGTTCCACGGACGAAGGCGTGCTGAACACGCGCGAAGCCGCCACGAGCGGCGGACACTGGATCGGCTACGCGAGCGCGATGCTGATCCTCGGTGGGATCGCCGCGGCGCTGCTGCCGCGGTTCGTACCCGAGACGGCCAGGCTCTTCGAGTCGTTGGCGCGCCACGGCGTCGAAGGACCGCTCGTGTGCGGATTCGGGTTGGTCCTCGCCGCGGTCGCAGCGGGCACGCGCGGCTCGAGAATCCGGACGCCGTTGGAGGCGCCGGCTCCGATCCCGGAGCGTGAACCCGCGCCGCGCTTCGCCGACGATCCGTGGGCGCGGGAGATGGCCTCCGAACTCGCACGACTGCGCGGCGGCGTCCACGATCTGCGCGTCGATTTCGTCTACGTGAAGGACGCGCTCGCGCGGCTGCAACAGTCCGCCGCGCAGGCCGAATCCGGCTCGGGCCAGGACACGGAGGCGGCCATTTTCCGACTGGCCGCGAGCCTCGACCAGCTCGGCGGCCGCATCGAGCACGAGATCTCCTCGCAGCGCGCCTGGCTCGCCGACGCGCTCGAACGCGAGCCCCGGCAGCCCAATCCGGGACTGGAATCGACGCCGCGCTACGCCGATCCGTACTTCCAAGGATTCGAGGGTGTCGGCCACGAAGTCCACGTCGACGACGGTTTCGTGTCGGCCGAGGACGACCTCCATGTCGAGGTTTCGCTGGAAGACGACGCGACGTGGAGTGAAGGACTCGGTGTGCTCGACCACATCGACGAGCCGCGGGCGCCGATCTCGAACGGCAAGACCTCACTGAGCGGGCGACCGATGCCGCACGGCGGGATGGTCGACGACATCGAGAACAAGATGACGCAATTGCGCTATCTACTTTCGGACCCGAACGTGCAGCGCGCGCTCGACTTGCGGACGCGCTGAGGATCCGTCGAACGGAGAGTTCGCGAAGAACTCAAGGGGCTCGAGGTCGTCGTCCGGTGACGGAACTCGCTCCCCTGACCGCAGAGGCTCGACGTCTTCACGCGCGCTCGGAGCGACGAACCCGAACGAGGCCACGCAGCCCGGCGTTCGCGCGTCATG
>JAYTBY010000586.1:0-7020 GCA_043736755.1 Planctomycetota bacterium
AGTCCGTGGAGGAGAGAGCGGGAACCGTGGAGGCCGGGGCGCTTGCGGGTGAGTTGGGAAACCGAACTCGAGAGCCTGCGCCCATCGCGTCGGTTCCGGCCGAGCGATGGGAGCACCCGCACGCGGCGAGGCTCCCGTCGCCGGAGCCGATCACTCGCGATAGGTGATACCCAGGGCCGACAAGGTCGGCGCAAGGTTCGTCGCCGCGTTCGAAACGAACGTGAGACGCAGTTGGAAGAAACGCGCGCCGGGCTGGATGCCGTCCGGGCTGCTGATCAGCGCCATCGTGTTCCGCCACGTCGCCACGTTCTGGAAGAACGTGGGCTGCCCACCCGTCGCTTCGCCGTACGCGCTCAAGAGGTCAGCGTCCCAGCGCAGTGCGTTGCTCGTGGCCGCGTTCGCACCGCGGAAAGAAATTTGGATCTGCGTGCCGGTCGGCTGATCCGCTGAGACCGGTTCGATCAGGGGCTCCATGTAGCGAGCGCCGGAGCTGCCCGAGTCGAACCAGCTCGAGAACGCGCGGCTGACGCGGATCACGATGTCCGCTGCACCGATGTAGAACGAGTTGTCGACCGCGAGCGTGGGTCCGCCAGGGGTCGGCGTCGAGTTCGGGTTGAACCCGCCGAGCGCGATGTCCTGAAGGTCCGGCTCGCGCACCATGATGCCGTTCGTGCTCAACCCACCGGTCGAGAAGGCGCGGAAGTTGGGACGCGAGGAGTTTGCCGTCGCGAGCGAGATGTCGAACGAGTTCGCACCCGTGATCGCCTCGTTGGGGTAACAGCGGAACTCCATGAGCAGCGGCAGCCCGATGCTCGGCACTTGCCCCACCGGGAAGGCCGGCGGATCCGGAACCCCGATCGGAGGCAGGATATCCGGCGCTGCCAAGGTCACGTCCGCACCGCGTCCGCTCGGTGCACCGCGTGCGAGGACCGACGTGTTCCGCCACGTGTAGTAGGACCGTTTGTCGGCCGCCACGTTCCGGTTGAGCGGCCAGGGCATCACGGTGGTGCCCGTCGACGTCACGATGGCGTCGATCGGCTGGATCAGATAGCCGGGCGTACCGAACGCGCCGGGGTGCACGGTGCGCAGCGGATCGTTCGCTGCGTCGAGAACGTTCTGAGAGAAAGTCGGCTCGAGGCCTGAGTTCGGGAAGACCGGCAGCAGGTTGGCATCGACAGCCTCGTCCGGCTGCCGGAAGCTCGTCGTGAGTCCGATCTCGAGACGGGGGATCGTGTCAGACACTACCGCGCCACCGGCCGGGCCCCAGTACAGGCCCTCGACGTCGAGGTTGAAGAACTGCTCGTCGAGGAGCGCGAAGCCAACGTCGCAGTACCTCCACAGCGTCTGGAGCTTGGAACCGTAGCGCGAGATCGGCGTCTGAACACCGGTCGTGAAGGGCACCATGAGCGACGGGATCGGCTGGGTGCGGTCGGCCGCGACTTGGAAGCGCGTGACCGGGCGCGGACGAAGCAACTCGTTCAGGCCGTCGATCAGGAATTCACCGCGGAACTCAGGGAAGCCGAAGCCGAGGGCGTCCGGGTCCGTGCCCGGGGGCGCGGTTTCCGTACCGGGCACCATGTCGGCGGTGTCGAAGCGGAACACGAACCCGTCGGTGCGTTGCTCGGCTGCCGTCGCGTCGAGCTCGAAGCCGACGAGGCCGGCCGCGGCCGCGGTATCCGGGGTGGCGAACGTGACTTCGAGACCGTTGCCGGCGAGGTCGCGAACGCCCGGGCTGGCGCCGTTCGGTGCGACGAGGGTCAAGTAGATGGCTTCGCTCCGACCCGTCGTGTGGTTGAGGGGCAGGGAGGGGCGGAACTTGAACTCACGCAGGTCCGGGCTGCCGGATACGCGACCGACGACGAAGTTGCGGTAGGTGGGCGCGACCTCGGGCAAAGACTGCGGGTCCGTTTCGAGCGGGTCCGCCCCCGAGTCCGTGTAGCCTCGGTCGTAGCGCGTCAACGTGAACGTGTCGAAGGCCGTGAGCGAGGCCGGATCCATCGGCTCCGAGAAGCGGATCGAAACCGTCGAGTCGGTCGCCACGCTACGATTCGGCGGCGCACCCACGCTCGAGAACGTGAGGAAGCAGGGCTCGGCCCCGGGGTGAAGTGTCGGGCTGTACTCGACACCCAGCTGAGCCACTTGGGACGTGACGAAGTTCTGCTGTGCGCAGGCGTCGTCATCCGGATTGGCGGGATCGTCCGCGCGGATGTAGGAGAAGTAGACGTCGCTCAGAAGACCGTTCGATGCGGTGCCCGTGGCCGGGCCCGTGCCACAGTCCTGCCCAGGTGGGCAACTGACGACGGCGAAAACGGTGCAGCCGCTCACGGACTGCTGGAGCACGTCACCCTTGCGCAGACGCAGGGCACACGGGACGAACGCGTAGGCGAGGTCCGTGCGGTAGAGCTGCGGGTTCGTGCCCGGGATCGCTT
Source organism: Planctomycetota bacterium (assembly GCA_043736755.1). Lineage (GTDB taxonomy): Bacteria > Planctomycetota > UBA1135 > UBA1135 > JAEUHZ01. Next base: position 2,430 of record JAYTBY010000586.1, read on the forward strand.
CGATCGTTTGCCCCTCGCCATCCCCGTTTTCGAAGCGCACAGGCTGCGCGCCGAGGATGCTCGGCGCTTCAGAGTCGGGGAGGAAGCCGTTGTTCGGGTCGCCCGTGGCGTCGCCGGTCCCGCCCGTGCGCAGCGTGCGCACGAGATCGAGCGTGAGCGAGTCGTCGTCCATCGTCCCGTTCGCCGAGGACGAGAGTGCGTGGTTCGTCGGGTTCTTCAGAATCCGGGTCTGGTTCGACTCCGCGTCGATCTTCGTCGGGATGCGGACTTGCAGGTTCGCCTGACCGAGGGACAGGCTGCCCGGGAAACCGAGCGAGTTGACGGGCAGGCCCGTCGAGCTCGCATCGAACGACGACACCGTCGAGTCGATGACGACGCGCGTCGTGTAGAACTCCAAGCCCGTTTGGCCGTCGAATTCCGCCAGGTCACCGTGGTTGTAGTCGGCCGTGACGCGACCGAGGAACGGCGTCTCGGGCGGGTTGCCCGTGCGCACGCGAATCGTCAGCCCGTCGATCGTCGCGGGGCTGAGCAGGTCATCGAACTTGAGGATGATCGCCGCGTTGCGCGGGATGAACGGGATCGTGACGACCGGGTTGAGGCCGACGTCCGCGACGCGCGTGAGGTTGGCGTCGGAGAGCAGGAGCGCGTACGCCGTGGCGAACTGCGAGGTGCCCGCAGCAAAGCGGATCTTGACCGTCGTCTTGTCGGTGATCGGATTGGTGTCGAACTCGAACGCGGAGCTGTCGTCGAGCAGCTGCCCGATGACGGCATCGGTCGCCTGGCGGGCGTCATCGGCGTCGACGACGTCGACGAGGCGTCCCCAGAACACCTCCTTGAGCTTGAGCGAGGTCTGCTGCCCACCGAAGTTCGCATCGACGACGAACGTCCTCGACGGCGCGTTCGTCGACGGATTCGACTGCAGGGAGCCCACCGGATAGCCGGTGACGGACTCACGGCGCAGGTTGCTCCCGCCACAGCCATTCAAGCCCACGAGTGCGGCCGAGAGGCCGGCGCAGGCGAGTAGCGGGAATCGGGAGGGGACGACGGTTCGAAGGCTCGTGTGGTTCATGGATTCGGCGTTCACGAACGTCGAGGCGCGGAGAGAAGCGCTGCCGGAGTTCCGATGGAGGGGAAACTCAAGCGAACGCCGTACGCGCGGCGAGGGGGATGACGAAGGGTAGCAAGCGCAGCCTGACCTTCCGCTCTCCGACGGCTGATTTCTGAGACGTTCGCGAGGGCAGTCGTGAGTGCGCTCGCCGGGTCTGAAATCGCTTCCGCGGGATCGTGGAGGATGGCAACGGACATCATTCTGGTCCCGCTCAGTCAAACACCGTGCCGGGCCCTGCGGAGGCAGTCCGTGCTCGAGGGCCCGAGTCGACGGCTCGCAGATCACGTGCGGAGCGCCGACCGGGGTGGGTGAGCTCGCCGTGGCGCGCGATCTCCACCGAGCCCCGGACCCGACCTGTGCGGAACCGCACAGGTCCGATCCTCGGCGCCGATGGCCAGTCCGACCAGATCCGACTTCCGCATCCCGGGCCCGCACCGGGATCGCCGCGAGGCCCCCGTTCGCCCCGACCGCCGGCGGACCGAGGAGAAACTCGGGTCAGCGGTCGACCGCGGCGGCGCGACTGCTGGGACTGAACCCGAGCCGTGCAGCCTCGGTCGCGTCCCGGATGAAGACCAAGTGGTCGGCGCGGACCTTGCGCAGCTCGACCGAGTCTCGCTCGTGGTGGACCCGCGTCGTCGAGCAGCCGACCACGCCGAACGGGATTTCGTGGGAGCAGTACGAGCAATGCGCGCGCAGCGGCAGGCGCGAGGCCAAGCGAAACATCGGTGTCACGTGGCGCGGTTCCGTGCGCGAGATGCAGGTCGCATTCGGGCAGGGATTCGGGCCTACGACGACCGGGTAGGTGAGGACCTCGGGCGCGCGCTGGTTCGTGGCCAGGTCGAGAGCCCCGGTCAGCCAGCCTAGGATCGCCATGCGGATCGGAACGCCGCGCGCAGCCTGCTTGAAATAGATGCTGCGCGGATCCGCGTCGAGGTCGGGCGCAATCTCATCGCGGCGCGGCAGCGGATGCATCACGACCGCGTCGCGCAAGGACTCGGCCGAAAGCGTGCGCTTGCCGAGCTGCAGATAGTTGTCGAGCGTGCCCTCGTTGCCGGTGTGACGCTCGGTCTGTGGCCGCGTCATGTAGACCGCATCGACGCGCTCGACCGAGAAGCCGCGCGGGTCCGTGAACAGCGACAGCTGGTGCGGCTTCTGCGGTGTGAGGTAGACCACGTCGCTCCGCGCAGCCAAGTCGCCGAGGCGCGAGGCATCCGCGCGCTGAGGCTCGACACCGAATTCCTCGCGCAATCGTTGGACGACGTAATCGGGCAGTTCGAAGCCAGTTTGGGGCACGCACACGACGTTCGCGCCAAAACGCGCCAGCGCGTACGCGAAGCTGTGGATCGTGCGGCTGTAGCGCAGATCGCCCGCGAGAACGACGTCGAGGCCTTCGATGCGCCCGCGTTCGACCCACAGGTTGTAGAGGTCGCACAGAGTCTGCGTCGGGTGCTCGTGCGCTCCATCACCGGCGTTGATGACCGGCACCGAGGAGTACTGCGCCGCGAGGCGCGCCGCGCCTTCACTGGAGTGTCGCAGCACGATGACATCGGCATAACCGCCGCTGACGACCCGGACCGTGTCGGCCAGCGATTCCCCCTTGCTCGCGCTGGTCGTGCGCATGTCGGCCGCGGTCAAGATTCCCCCACCGAGGCGCAGCATCGCCGACTCGAACGAAAGCCGGGTGCGGGTGCTGGCCTCGTAGAAGAGGCTCGCGGCGATCCGTCCGGGGCAGATCGAGGAATGGGCGCGCAGGTCCTCCGCGAAGCGTGACGCATGCTGGAACAGCGCGCGCACCTCTGGCAAGGAGAGGTCGTCGATGGAGACCAGGTGACGGATCTCGGACATCCCGAGGCAGAGGTTAGGCGAATCTCTGCAGCGGGGCAACGCACCCGCGAAGCCGGCGGGGAATTCACGGTGTCTTCCTGCGCGGCCCGCTGGGGCGCGGCGCGGCAGGAGCCCGAGAGCGCGTACGCTCGATTCGTCGCGCACTCTCAGAGCCAGTGAAGAAATCACGCGCGACGCGGAAGCGGCGCTACTCGCTTCTGAGAGGCCGTAGGATCGATTTCTTCACGGCCTCTCAGCCCTTCGCGAGCCAGGTCCGCGCCAGCACGCGCGGATCGGCGCGTCCGATCTCGATCTGGTGCAGATCCGCCAGCCACTCGGCCTCGAACGGAACGCTCGCTCCAGGCGTCCAAGGGACTCGGGGGAGGTCGAAGTGCGCGCGGAAGAGCTGCCCCACCCGCCGCCGCGCGCCGAGCGGATCGAACGCAGCCGAGATCGCGTCGTGCGGTGGACTCGCGACGCGATCGGCGTGCGTGGAGAGAACCACCGCACCGGGTGGCGCAGGAGAGTGTGGCGAGCCGACGTGCACGAGCCACAAGACGAGGTCCGCCGCCTCGCGCAACCGGCGCGCGCGCCGTTGCCCTTCGGCCTCGATGACGCCGGCGTGATGGGCCTCCGCGAGCTGGCGCTCGCCGGCGGTGTCGAAGATTCGCGCGGGCCAACCCTCGAGGAGCACGTCGGCGACCAGCACGTCGCGGGTGGTCCCCGGCTCGTCCGCGACGAGCGCGCGCATCTCGCCCGCGAGCGCGTTGAACAGCGTCGATTTCCCGGCGTTCACCGGGCCAGCGAGAACGATGCGCGCCGGATCCAAGGCGAAACGCGCGTTCCGTCCTCGTCGGAGGAGCTCGGCCGCGAGCTCGCGCGCAGGTTCGAGGTCGAGCCCGACGAGACGCTCGAGATCGAAACGCAGAACGCCCTCGGACTGGTCCAGGAGGATGCGCGCGGCGCCTTCGCACGGCGCGCCCGGAAGTCGCGCCGACGCGCGGTCCTCCAAGGTCTGCGGCGACTCGAACGCGGCGCAACTCGCGAGTGCGGCGCGCACCAGCGTTGGGCTCCCGTGGAGGTGGACTTCGAGGCGATCTGGCGCCAAGGCGAGCACGAGCACCTCGTCGACGAGTCCGCCGGCGAGGACGAGGCGCGCGAGTCGTGCGTCGCCGACCGCGAGATCGGACGGTGCGCCAAGTGCCAGTAGGTGCGCACGAGCCTCGGGTCCGGTGAACTCGACCACGGACACGCCACCGGCGCCACACGGCGTGAGTTCACGCGCTCTCGTCGTCATCGCCCGAGCATCGCTTCGAGCGCGGCCAACAAGCCGCGGTGGACGAGATCCTCGTCCTCGACGATACGCGAGAACCGCGCTGCATCGAACACGCTCGGGGATCCGAGCTGCGCGCGCGCACCGCCTGTGACGACGACGGTCGCTCGCTCGATCCCGGCTTCGCTCGCGACGCGCAGCACGAGCTCGCGCGCGGCGCCGCGAAAGCCGACCACGACACCGGCTCGGACCGCCGACTCCGTGTCCTTGCCGAGCGCGGGCGCGCCGACGAACGGTTCGACGAGCGGCAGGCGAGCCGTGTGCTCGGCGAGTGCGCGCGCGAGGAGCGTCGGTCCGGGCGCGATCGCGCCTCCGAGAAACGTGTC
>JAYTBY010000587.1:0-6994 GCA_043736755.1 Planctomycetota bacterium
GCGAAACGTTGGATCGTCGGCGCAAGAAGTGCGTAGGACGAGCGTGTTCACGAACGCGCCGATGACGCCTTCCAATTCGCGCCGAGTGCGATTCGCGACCGAAGTGCCGACCACGACGTCTTCCTCGCCGCTGATGCGCGCTAGAAAGCCTTGAAACGAGGCCAGAAGTAACACGAACGGCGTGACTTGTTCGCTCGCCGCCAAGGCTCGAACCCGGCTGGCCTGATCCGGATCAAGCGCCCAACGCAGTGTGCGACCGGTGTGAGCCATACGCGCGCCGCGTGGGTGATCGAACGGCAGTGCGAGGCTGGCCGGCGCTCCTTCGAGGGTCGCACGCCAGTGCGCGAGCAAGCGCTCGAGTTCTGCACCGACCATGCGCTCGCGCTGCCACGCGGAGTAGTCCGCGTACTGGATCGGCAACGGTGTCGGCGCGTTCCCGCGTCCGCCGGCGTGAGCGCGGTAGAGCACGGACAGTTCGCCCACCAGGATCGCGAGCGACCAACCATCGGAGACACTGTGATGCTGACCGACGACGAACACGTGGTCGTCGTCGCCGACGACGAGGAGCAGCACGCGGAACAGCGGGCCGTGCGCCAAGTCGAAGGGTCGTCGCGCGAAAGTGCGCACACGCCGCTGCATCTCGTTCTCTCGCTCCGACTCCAGGACGTTGCGCAAGTCCTCGATCGGGAGTGCGACGCGCATCGGAGCGCGCACGAGCTGTCCGGGACGGCCGCCAACCGCCGGAAATGTCGTGCGCAACGACGCTTGCCGCGCGACGAGATCCGTGAGCGCGCGTTCGAGCGCGGCGACGTCGAGTCGACCTCGCACGCGAGCGGCGCCGGTCACGTTGTATTCGGCGGAACCGGGCTCGAGTTGATCGAGGAACCAGAAGCGCTCCTGCGGGAACGAGAGCGCGTGTGGACCGGCACCGCTGCAGCGAGGCTGCAGTGCGAGCTGCGTCGTCGCACGCTGCTCCTCGAGGCGTTTCTCCACGAGGCGTCGCTCGTACAGCTGCCGCTGCGCGGGTGTGAGCCGCGCGAGTCGCGGATCGTCTTCAGCCATGAGCGCCGCCGGCCTCGAGCAGACGTTCCGCTTCGCTGTCGCTCAACGCTTCGACCTCGCGCAGCAGAGCCTCGTCAGCGGCCGCGGATGCGCTCTCTCCGAGCAGGTGATCCGCGATTGCTTCGACCGTCGGATGATCGAAGACCAGCGTGACCGGCAAGGCGCGTTGCAAATCGGATTCGAGGCGATTGCGCAGGTCGACGGCGATCAGCGAGTCCACGCCCATCGAGATGAACACGCGCTTCGTCTCCACGTCGGCTGCGGAAGCGAAGCCCATCACGCGCGCGAGCTGTCCGCTGAGATAAGCGATCAGCGCGGGCCTGCGCGCCGCTCCGGTCGCGTTCTGGAAGGCGACGAGAGTCGGGTCCTCTCGCGAGGCGCCATCGTCGGCCGGCTTCGCGAGCGCTTCGAAGAGCATCGGTACGTTGCGCCCGAATTGCTTGAGGAAGCGCGCCCACGTCACGGGCAGCACGCCGACGTGCGCCGGCGCGCGCGGATCGTCGATCAGGCGTCCGACCACGGCGACGCCTTGCTCGGGGCTCAAGACGCCGAGTCCAACGGCCGCGAACCGCGCGCGATTGCGCTCCTCGATTCCCGACGCCATCCCGCCGCCGGACCACGGACCCCAAGCGATCGAGATCGCAGGCAACCCGAGTGCCCGCCGACGCTGACACAAGGCGTCGAGGTAGGCGTTGGCCGCCACGTACGGTCCTTGGCCGGCCGCGCCGATCATCGCGGACATCGAGGAGAAGCAGACGAAGTAGGCGACCGGCAAGTCGATCGAGAGAGCGTGCAGGTTCGACGCACCGTGCAGTTTCGAGCGCAAAACTCCGCTGAAACGCGGCCAAGTCTGATTCGCGAGCACGCCGTCGTCGAGCGTTCCGGCCGCATGCACGATACCGGCGATCGGGGCTTCGAATCGCGCGAAGGCGCGTGCCAGCTCGGCGCGGTCGGCGACGTCGACCGACTCGATGCGGACGCGCGTGCCGCGGTCTTCCATCGCGCGGATCGTGGCACGTGCGGCTTCGTCGGGAGCGCGGCGCGACATCAAGCACACATCGCGCGCGCCGGATTCGGAGAGCCACGCCGCGATGCGCAATCCGAGTGCGCCGAGTCCACCCGTGACGACGTGCACTCCGGCGGCCGCGGCGTGGTGGACGCGCTCGGCATTCTTCGTCGCGTCCGCGGCGACGGGTGCGGGGAACGACAGGCACACTTTGCCGACGTGCTTCGAATGCGCGACCCAGCGGAAGGCCGCGACCGCCTCGGCCAGCGGGTACACGCGCGTCTGGACGGGAGCGAGTTCACCGCTCTCGACGCGCTGCGCCAACTCGGCGGACATTTCCTCGAGGAGCGGCAGGTTCGGTTCGAACTGCGCGCCGAGATCGATGACGTGGTACTCGACGTCCGGACGTTCGGCGGCGATGCGCTCGGGCGACCACGCGTCGAGCTTGCCGATCTCCACGAACCGCCCGCCGCGACGCAGCGCGCGCAACGACGCTGGAATCGCTGCGCCGATGAGGCTGTTCACGACGACGTCCACTCCGCGCCCGTTCGTCGCGCGCAGGACTTCGGCCTCGAAATCGAGCGTGCGCGAGTGCATCACGTGCTGCACGCCCTGCGCGCGCAAGTGATCCCATTTGGATGGGCTCGCGGTCGCGAAGACTTCGGCGCCGACGGCGAGCGCCATCCGCACGGCCGCCTGCCCGACGCCGCCGGCCGCGGCGTGGATCAAGACGCGTTCGCCCTTCTTCAGCCGGCCGAAACGCTCGAGTGCGAACATCGCCGTCAGGTACACGGTCGGCAGTCCTGCAGCGTGCTCGAAGTCGATCCCGCGCGGCTTGCGCGCGACGGCGCTGCGCGGAGTCGTCACGTGCGTCGCCATGGCTCCGGGCGCCGCCGCGATGACTTCGTCGCCGACCGCGAGATCGCGCACGAGTGCTCCGACGGCGACGATCGTGCCCGCACACTCGAGGCCGAGCGGCTGGTCGCCGGCACGTTCGGGACCGCCGATCGTCCGCAAGAGTCCGAGCGATCCGAGCACGTCCTTGAAGTTGATCGAGGCCGCATGCACGCGGATCTCGACCTCGTTCGCGCCGGGCGCGCGACGGGCGTGGGGGAGGAGCGCGAGCTTCTCCAGCCCGCCGAATTCCCGCAGACCCAATCGGTACGTCCCACTCGACGGCGGATCGAGCAGTGTCTCGGCGGCAGCCGACAAACGCGGCAACAAGCGTGCTGCGTAGCGTCGCGTCCCCCGCCAAGCGATGGTCGTCTCCGCGTCGGGCTGGAGCAGTTCGGTCGCCAATCGTGCCGCAGACTCCGCATCGTTCGCGACGGGATCGAGGTCGATCCGCTGCACGTTCCAGTCCGGTTGCTCGAGCGCGATCGTCGCGCCGAGACCGAGCAGCGTCGCCGCCTCGGGATCGACGACTTCGGTCCCGCCCGCAGGCACGGTTCCGCGCGCGACGAGCGCGAGCTGCACGCCGCGGGTCCCGCTCTGCTGCAGCGACTGCACGAGGTCGAGCGCACCGCCGAGCAGCACGTGTTGACGCGCTTCGAGAGCCACGCCGCCGTTCACCGCGTCGGGATCGGTCGCGCGATCAGCGAGGTAGACGACACCGAGGAGATCGGACTCGGCTGGAGACTGTGATCGTGCTGCACCGTTCGCGCGAACGTCGAACTCGACGCTCGCACCCGCCGAAACGAGCGCCGCGCCGAGCGCTTCGGCGAACGCATCGCGCGCGCCGACGATCATCCAACGGCGCACGCTGTCGGGCGCCGTCTTCGTCGGCGCACGTGGACGTTCGACCCACGCGGTCACGTGCCCGATGCTTTTCAGCGGATCGCCGTGCGCGAGGAGCGCCGCGCGGCTCGTGCGCATGCCCTCGAGGCCGCGAATGCAGGCGATGACTCGGCCCGCGTCGTCGTAGAGGTCGAGATCGACGAGGAGCGCGCGCGCTTCGCCCTGCACAGGTCGCATGCGCGCGTGACACCACACGGCGCGACCGGCCGGCGCGTTCAACGTGATCTGCTCCACGCCGATGGGCAGGAACAAGTCGTCGATTCCGCGTCGCAAGGCCAGGATGCGCGTGCACTGGAACGAGCCGTCGAGCAGCGCCGGATGCAGCATCCACGGATCGACGTCGGGGATCAGTCCATCGATCAACTCGACGCGCGCCAGGACGTCTTCGGGGCCGACGTAGAGTTCGTGGATCGATTGGAACGCGGGCCCGAAGCCCAGACCGATCTCATCGAAGCGCGTGTAGAACTCGCGGGTATCGAGGGTCTCGTTGCAACTCGCGCGGACGCCCTCGAGATCGCCGTTCAACGCCACGAGCGCAGCACCTCCGCTAGTGAGCTGGCCCTTGGCGTGCAACGTGAAGCGCGGCGCGCTCGCATCGTCGTCGCTAGCCACGGAGTGGATCTCGAACGCGCGCGGATCGTGCGCCTCGGCCGCCGGATCCGCGCTGATCACGGTTTCGACACGGCGCGGCTCGTCGAGTACGAGCGGTGTGCTGACCGCGACAGCGGAGATCCCGACCGGGCCCCTGCCGAACGTCGCGCGCGCCGCAGCGAGCGCTTGGTCGAACAGCGCCGCCGCCGGGACCACGACCCGCCCGAACACTTCGTGGTGCGCCAGGAATTCAGGGCTCTTCGCCGTCAACGAGGCGGCGAACGACCCGCGGCCCGGGGGCAAGGCTGCGGAGACTCGGCGCGTGCCGAGCAACGGGTGACCACCGGCAGCGAGCGCCGTGTGGCTCGGAGCCTCGCGACGCTCGAGCCAGAACCGGTCGTGCTCGAACGCGTACGTCGGCAAGGAAACCCTGCGCCCTTCGCGGCCGCGGTAGTACGCGCTCCACTGGATCGGAGCGCCGCGCACGTAGAGCTCGGCGATGGTGGTCGCGAAGCGCTTGCTCTCGCCGTGACCCGGACGCATGCTCGGCAGCCACGCAACGTCGCTCTTCACGAAGCGGCGCGCCATGCCCAGCAGGACCGGTGCGGGTCCGACCTCGAGCAGCACGTCGATGCCTTCCGCTTCGAGCGCTTGCATGCCCTCGAGGAAGCGCACGGATTCGCGCACGTGCCGCACCCAGTAGTGTGGATCGGTCAACGCTTCATCGGCGCGTCCCGGGCGGCTCGTCGAGACGAAACCGACGCGTGGTCTCTCGAAGTGGGCCGCGCGCACGCAGGCTTCGAACGGCGCGAGCATCGGATCCATCAGGCTCGAATGGAACGCGTGGCTGACGTCGAGAGGCTCGCACCGAATGCTCCTCTCCGTGAGTGCTGCGGTGACGCTGCGCACGACATCGTGATCGCCCGAGAGGACGACACGCTCGGGGCCGTTCCACGCCGCGATCGAGAGGCTCGTCGGATGCTGCGCGAGGAACGGTTGCAGCACTTCGGGATCCGCGAAGACCGCGACCATCGATCCCGGCGTCGTGCGTTCGACCATCAAGCGTCCGCGGGCACAGATGAGTCGGCAGCCGTCCTCGAGCGAGAGCACGCCCGCAGCGACGGCGGCGGCGTACTCGCCGACGCTGTGGCCGATGACCCACGTGGGGCGGACGCCGATTGAAGCCCACAGCTCAGAGAACGCGTATTCGACGGCAAACAATGCCGGTTGCGTGCAGTCGGTGCGGCCTAGCAGTGCCGCGTGCTCGCCCCACAGAATCGAGAGCAGCGGTGCGGGCAGCAACTCGTCCATGACCGAAGCGCAACGCTCGAGCGCTTCGCGGAACACGGGTTCGAAGCGGTAGAGCTCGCGTCCCATGCCAGCGTGCTGGCTGCCCTGACCCGTGAAGAGGAATGCGACGCGGAGCGGTTGGCTCGACGACCGACCGCTGGCCGTTGGACCTTCACGGCCCTCGGTCGAGCCACTCCGCGCAAGGACTTCGGCGAGCTGCGTGCGGTCCTTCACGACGAACGCGCGGCGTTGCGAGAGATGAGTGCGTCCCACGCCGAGCGTGTAAGCAGCGTCGTGGAGTGCGACCGCCTGATCTCGGCGTAGGAGTCCGGCTAGACGCTCGACCTGACGATCCAGCGCGGCGGCCAAATGCCCCGAGACGCACACGATCTCGACGGGGCGTGCCTCGATCGACGGCGCCTGCAATAGAACCGGGTGGCTTTCCCGCGACGCAGCGTACGGTGCTTCTTCGAGCACGATGTGCGCATTCGTGCCGCTGAAGCCGAACGAACTCACGCCCGCACGCCGCGGTGTCGCGCTGCGCAGCCAGGGCGTCGTCGCGAGCGGTACTTCGATGACCGTTCGATCCCAGGGGATGTGCGGATTGCGCTCGACGAGATGCAGGTTGCGCGGAATCGCCTGGTTCTCCAGCGCGAGCACGCACTTGATGAAGCCGGCGATGCCGGCGACGCACTCTCCGTGCCCGATGTTCGTCTTGATCGAGCCGACGACGAGCGGTCGGTCGCGGTCGCGCGCGAAGACCGCGTCGAGTGCGGCAACTTCGATCGGATCGCCGAGCGCAGTCCCGGTTCCGTGCGTCTCGATGTAGTCGATGTCGTTCGGCGATAGTCCGGCGTCGGCCAAGGCCGTCCGGATCACGGCGGACTGCGCCACGCCGTTCGGAACCGTGAGTCCGCCGCTCGCGCCGTCTTGGTTGATCGCCGTGCCGCGGATCACCGCGTGGATGCGATCGCCGTCCGCGATCGCGCGCGAAAGTCGCTTGAGCACGACCGCGCCCGCGCCTTCCGATCGCACGTAGCCATTGCCGCGCGCGTCGAACGTCTTGCAGCGTCCGTCGGGCGAGAGGAGCGACGCCTTGCTGAGTGCGATCGTTCCGAACGGATCGAGGATCAGGTTGACGCCACCCGCGATCGCCGCGCTGCACTCGCCGCGCCGCAAGCTCTGACAAGCGACGTGCACCGCGACCAGCGACGACGAACAGGCCGTGTCGAGCGCGTAGCACGGCCC
>JAYTBY010000588.1:0-6994 GCA_043736755.1 Planctomycetota bacterium
GAACTCCTGAATCGACGATCTCCCCACCGTTCGCGCGAGGCAGTGCGTGAGCATTGAAGAGGAGTTCGCATGCGCTCCATATCCGGAGTTTCCGCGTTCGTGGGCACCGTCGTGCTCGCGAGCTGCGCAGATCGTGGCCAAGACACTCCCGCGCGCATTGTCGCGCGGTCGAGCGTTGTCGCATCAGTGATCCCGTCGGGTTCGTCCGCGGCCTCCGTAGAGGAGCGGTTCGGACTGCCGGAAAAGGCACCGAAGGCCGACGCCGGCGTGAGCGAAGCCGCTGCGATGTTGCTCTGGGACCTGCCCGCCGGCTGGATCGAGCGCGCGGCGAGCGCCATGCGCGTCGCCAACTTCGCCGTGGCGGGGAGCGACGAGGCCGAGTGCTATCTGACGATCCTCGCAGGCGACGGCGGTGGAGTCGGTGCGAACGTGAATCGCTGGTTGGCACAGATGCAGCGTCCTGCGCTGGTAGCGGCGCAGATCGACGAACTACCGCGCTCGAAGCTCTTTCATCGCGACGCCGTGCTGCTCGACGTCGAAGGGACTTTCACGGGCATGTCCGGGGGTTCGGCGCAGGCCGGACGTCGGTTGCTCGGATTGTTGCTCGTCGATCCCAATGGATCCGCGTTCCTGAAGTTCGTCGGGCCCGCCGACGTCGTCGAGCGCGAGAAGAACGCCTTCTTCTCACTCGCGGAGTCGTTCCGCTCCGCGAGCGATCGTCGTTCGGAAGAGGTCTCGTCCGCGACTAGGATCGAGCGTGCGGCCGGGCTCGTCGCGCGCGTGCCGGAGTCGTGGATGCGTGTGCCCGAGAAGCCGCCGCGTGCACTGGACTTGCGCGTCGATGCGGATGTCGAGTGCTCGATCACGGTCCTGGCGGGGCCGGCCGGCGGAGCGCGCGCGAATATCGATCGCTGGCGCGGACAGATCGGGCTACCGCCGCTCGATGACGCTCAGTACGCCGGCCTCGAGGTCGTGTCGATGCTCGGCCGCAGCGCCCTCTTGGTCGAGGCGACGTCGGGGAACTCCGGCGTCCTGGGTGCCGTCGTGGAGAGCGCGGACCGCTCCGTCTTCGTGAAGCTCACCGGGCCGATGGGCCAGATCGGACGGCAGCGCGCGGCGTTCCTCGAGCTGTGCCGAACCTTGGAGAACGATTGAACGCGATGCGAGTCATCGGACGCCGCGCCTTCCGCGTAGCGTCGTCGCTCGGGCTCGCCTGCGTCCTCTTCGCATTCCTCGGCGTACTGACTTGGCTCGGGACGCTCGCGCAGGTCGAGAACGGTCTCTACGACGTCCAGCGCAAGTACTTCGAGTCGTACGTGCTCGTCCACGATGCGGGAGGCGTGCCCATTCCACTGCCCGGGGCGAATCTCGTTCTGTCCGTTCTCGCCATGAACCTCGTCCTGGGCGGGTTCGTTCGCATCCGCAAGACGCGTGACACGTTCGGGGTCTTGATCGCTCACGCCGGGATCGTCCTGCTCCTCGTGGCTGGGTTCGTGAAGCATCACGCTTCCGACGACGGACGCGTGACGCTGTTCGAGGGTCAGAGCGCGAGCTGGTTCGAGAGCGATTTCCGCTGGGAAGTGGTCGTGAGCGAACCCCAGGGGTACGGGTCGACGCGCGAGAACGTCGTGCCGTTCGACTCTGTCGCGCAGGCGACGTCGGCTTCGCCCGTCGTGATCGAACTCCCGGGTCTGCCGATTGCGATCGAGGTCCGCGAGGCGCACGTCAATGCGCGGGTCACGTCGCCTCGTGACGATTCCGGTCCGCACATCGCACCCTCGGCGCGAGATCCCGGAGCCGGACGGAACTTTCCCGCCGTGCGGATCACGATCGCCGCGCTCGATGGATCGGCTCGCGAGGAAACGATCCTGTCGGGAATGCACTCGACGCCCTTCACCACGTCGATCGGTGGACGCCGCGTCCAACTCGATCTGCGTCGCGAGCGTCATGCGCTTCCATTTGCGTTGACGCTGGCGGACTTCCGCAAGGTCGATCACCCGCGGTCGAACATGCCGCGCTCGTTCGAGAGTGACGTCGTGGTCGACGGCCAGCGTGCGGTCACGATCTCGATGAACGAGCCGCTGCGCGAGGGCGGAGTCGTCGTGTACCAAGCCTCGTGGGGCCCGCAAGGCGCGGGTCCTGACGCGCGTCTCTTCTCGACGTTCGCCGTCGTGCGCAACCCGGCGGATCGTCTGCCGATCGTTGCTTGCGCAGTGATCGCCCTCGGGCTCGTCGTCCACTTCGGGAGGAAACTCGCGCGCGCTACGTGCGTGCGTCGAGTCACGGAATGAAACTCATCACGGGTCTCCTCGCCGCGCTCAGCGTGCTGGCGACTCCGCTCCGCGCTGGTGACGGCCGACAATTCACAAGAGCGACGGTCGAGGCGTTCGAGCGTCTACCGGTCCAGGAAGGCGGCCGCGTCAAGCCTCTCGCGAGCTTCGCACGCTTCACGTTGCTGCGCGCAGCCGGAACGGCGACACCGCGCGACGTCGATGGACAAAAGCTCGCGGCGTCCGAGTGGCTGCTCCGACTCGTGCTGTTCCCCGAACTCGCGCGGAACGACGCAGTGATCCTGGTCGAGGACTCGCAAGCGCTCGTGGCCGTCGGCCTCGCCGTGGACGCCCACGAGAAGCGGGATCGGTGGTCACACGCCGACATCGCTGACGCGCTGCCGAAGCTGTTGGAGCGTGCTCACGCCGCGCAGATGATCGATGCGGGGCAACGCAGCCCGACCGAGTCCGTCACGATGCGCGTTGCTGAGAGCGCACTGCTCGTGACGCGTCTCGGGCGCTCGTTCGACTTCGCGCGCGGCCGCATCCCGCTCGTGGACGCGACACGCGTTGCACTACTGCATCCTGGACGTGATGCGATCAGCGTCGCGGACGTTCTCGCGAGCGCCGAGGCGATGCACGCCATCGAGCGCGAGCTCGCTTCGACAGACAACGCACGCGAACGCGGTGCGATCGCTTCCGTGTGGCGTTTCGCCGCGGAACTGTGCGGCGACGACGACGTCCTCGCTTGGATTCCGCCCGCCGACAGTCTGGATTCAAAACCGGACTGGCTCACGCCGGCGAACCTGGTCGCGTCTGCGCGTCGTGGTGAGCCCGTCGCGAACGAGCACGTCGACATCCTGCGCGCCGCCGAAGACGTCGCCGCGCGCCGCACGGATCCCGCGCGGCTCGAGGCAGCGACCCTACGGCTCACTGGGCTCGTCGAGGAACTTGCGACACGTCGTGGGGAAAACGGAACCGTCCGTCTCGAGGCCGCGTACCACGGACTCGGGTTGCTCGCGTGGGCGACGGGGCTCTACGTTCTCTCCTTCGCGGCGTGCTCGATCGGTTGGTTGCGCACGCGCAGCGTGTTCTTTCATCGCGCGGCCTGGACGGCGTCATGTGCGGCCACCGCGTTGCTCCTAGGGGCGATCACGATGCGCTGTGTGATCCGCGGTCGGCCTCCCGTCTCGACGCTCTACGAAACCGTGCTGTTCGTCACCGTGTGCGCTGTGCTCGTGGCGCTGTTCGTCGAACGCGTGCAGCGCCAACGCATCCACCAGGCCATCGCCGCGCTCGTCGGTGCAACCGGGCTCTTCCTTGCCCGCGGCTACGAGCTGCTCGACGGCCAGGACACGATGCCGAACCTGGTGGCCGTCCTCGACACGAACTTCTGGCTCGCGACGCACGTCACGGCGATCACGCTCGGCTACTCGGCGGGCCTGCTCGCCGCCGTCCTCGGCACCGCGTACGTGCTGATCGCTCTTGTGCGCGGCGGCAGCGCGGACGCAGCACGACAGAGCGCGTTGGCGAGGTCCGTCGTCGGTGTCACCTATTTTGCGCTGTGTTTCTCGGTCGTTGGCACGATCCTCGGTGGCATCTGGGCCAACGAGAGTTGGGGCCGCTTCTGGGGCTGGGACCCCAAGGAGAACGGCGCCCTCCTGATCTGCATCGCGCAAATCACACTGATCCACGCTCGACGCGCGGGGTTCGTGAGGGACCTCGGCACATGCGCAGCGGCGGCTTTCGGCGGCACGGTCGTCGCGTTCTCGTGGTGGGGCGTCAACTTGCTCGGCGTCGGCCTGCACAGCTACGGATTCACGAGTGGCATCCAGACTGCGCTGTGGACCTACTACGTGGCGCAGTGGACCGTCGTGGTCCTCGCGAGCGTCGTCTGGCTGCGAAGAGTCTCGCGGCGGAAGTCGCGCGAGGACGCCGAAGCCGTGGTTTCAGCCGTGGGCGCGTGAACGATTCCTATTGGGCTCAACTGAGGCCGTGGCGTTTGCCGAATCGAGACGTAGAAGCGGCGTTCTAGGACGCTGTTCGTCGCGAGGTAAGGCAGAGGAGGAGATCACCGTGGCTTCAAAGCCCACCGTTCGTTCGTACGTGTCCGGACTGTCCATTCTATTCGTCGTCGGCGCGTGCGCCGGCCCATCCGAACGCAGTGAGAGTGTCGAGCAGGTCGACGAGCTCCTGACGCGGATCGAGCGCCTGCAGGCCGAGACCGCCGTCGCGAAAGAAGCCGCTCACGAAACGCTCCAGGAGCTGTGCGTGATCGTCTCGCCCAATTTCCAGGGAGACGCTGCCGCCGAGTTCGCGAAATTCATCGCGGCGTCGGAGCGTTCCGACGAACAGGCCGAGGTCCTGCGTGAAGCCACAGCGCCGATGCAGGAGGCGGCCGACGACCTCTTCCATCGTTGGACGAAGGACATGGAGGCGTTCGGCAACTCGCGCATGCGTCAGCGCAGTCAAACGCGCCTCGACGAGACGCGTACGCGGTTTCACAGCATCGTTGGCGCGGCTCAGGCGGCACAGATCGCGCTCGACGCGTTTCACGACGACCTGCGCGACCACGCTCTCTTCCTCCGACACGATCTGAACTCGGCCTCCGTCGAGTCGATCCGCGGTGACGTGCGCGCTCTGAACGAGCAGGTTCAAGGACTCGATACGCGATTCGACGCGACGGTCGCCGCCTCTCGGGCCTATGTCGAGTCGGCCGCGCTCTACGGCCAGGTCGAGATGGAGAGCACGACGCCGATGGCCGCGCCCGAGAACCAGGCCGCCGCCACGAAGCCGACGAAGGAAGTCGGGGCCACCACGGCGAAGAAGCGCACGGTCACGACGCTGAAGCCGAAGGCGGCGAACGCCAAGCCGCAAGGGGAAGCGGCCAAACCGGTGGAAGTGCCGCTTCCGATCGAGACCGGAACGGATCCGACGCCGGAACCGGTGCCCGAGCCGAAGCCCGAACTACCGCCAGCCGGTCCCTACTGATCCGCTTGGCGCGGGCTTGCCTGCCGCACCACCGGAGTAGAGCCGTGACCCTCGAGTCGAGAGCCTCGTTCCGCGAGGGGCGCGCATGAGCTGGGTCCTTCTCGTCGGCCTCGTGCTGGCGCTCGGGATCGCGCTTGGCGCGGCTCTCTTGCGGCGCATCGAGCTCGGTCGCATGGCCTCGCGACTCGACGAGCGCGAACGCGCCGTGCGGCTGGGGAGCGCCAAGTCGCAACTGCAGCATCCAATCATCGACCGCACGCTGTGTGTCGGCTGTGGTGCTTGCCTGCGCGCCTGTCCGGAGGATGGCGTGCTCGACCTCGTGCATGGACAGGCGATGGTCGTCAACGGCGCACGCTGCACCGGAGTTGCCGCCTGCGCTCCGGTGTGTCCGACGGGTGCGATCACGGTCACGCTCGCCGACACCAGCACGCGTCGTGATATCCCGGCCATTTCGGACGCTCTCGAGGCCGAAGGCGTGCCGAATCTCTTCCTCGCAGGAGAAGTGACCGCGCACGCACTGATTCAGAATGCGGTCGTGCAAGGAACGGCCGTGGCGACCGAGGTCGCGCGGCGCGCGCAGGGCGGTGCGCGCGACGGTCTCGACCTCGTCATCGTGGGCGCCGGCCCTGCGGGGCTAGCGTGCTCGCTCGAAGCGAAGCGCCTCGGACTCGCGTTCGTGACGCTCGACCAGGAACCGGCGATCGGTGGGACCGTCGCGCGCTATCCGCGGCGAAAGCTGGTGTTGACGCAGCCCATGGCGCTTCCGAGCGGAGCAGGGCTCGCCAAGCGCACGTATGAGAAGGAAGAGTTGGTCGGCCTTTGGACACGGCTGGCGGCGGAGAACCAACTGCCGATCCACTCCGGCTGCAAGGTGTCGTCGGTGACTCGGTCTGACACGAATGAGTTCGTCGTGCACACCGCGGATCGCGCCTTCTCGGCGCGACATCTGTGCCTCGCGCTTGGTCGCCGCGGTTCGCCCGCGAAGCTCGGCGTCCCCGGCGAGGACTTGCCGAAGGTGGCCTACGCCTTGACCGACGCGAATGCCTACCAGGGCCGGCGCGTGCTCGTGGTCGGCGGTGGGGAGAGCGCGGCCGAGACGGCGCTCGCGCTGGCGGAACAGTCGGGCAACCAAGTCACGCTCTCGTACCGAAAAGAGGCCTTCTTCCGTCTGAAACAGCGCACGGAGGAACGACTGCACGAGCGCGTCGCCTCGGGACGCGTGCGGCTCGTCCTCTCCAGTCGCGTGACCGCGATCCGTGATGGTGTCGTCGACGTGACGATCGACGAGCACGGGCGCGAGTCGGTCTGGTCGCTGCCGAACGACGAGGTCTTCGTGCTCGCCGGCGGCACGCCGCCGCTGGCGATCCTCGAACAAGCTGGCGTCTCGTTCGACCCCGCAAAGCGCAAAGCGCACGTGCCCGTCACGGAACTCGGCAGCGGACTCGTGCGCGCGCTGTCCATCGGATTGGGTCTGTCCGTCGCCGCGCTCGCGTTCGCGCTGTGGAACGCGGACTACTACGGGCTGGAACCCGACAAGCGACCCGTGCACGAGCTCCACTCCTCGTTGCGACCGGCGATGGGTACGGGACTCGCGCTCGGCATCGCGTCCGCGGGATTGGTCGCCGTGAACTTGGCCTACTTGGCGCGGCGATCGGGTCGCATCGCGTGGCTCACGTGGGGTTCGTTGCGGACCTGGATGACCAGTCACGTCGCGACGGGAATCCTCGCGGTGT
>JAYTBY010000589.1:0-6982 GCA_043736755.1 Planctomycetota bacterium
ATTTTGCCAGCCGGCCGAGCGCCTTCTGGGCGGGGTAGCGCAACCCACGACCGCCCGTTACCGAGCCCACCGATCCTGGGTACGCATAAAAAAAGAACAAGGCCTCGCGACGCGCGCGAGGCCTTGCAGGGAGGGTCCCGAGTCCGACGCGCGGACGAGGGAGGCTGAATCAGAAGCCGACGGTCAGACCGAGCGCGAACTGGTCGCGGTCGAAGTCGACGCCGTTGTCTTCGAAGTCCGTGCTGAAGTGGCGGTACTCGAGCGTCCACTTGATGTCGTGGCCGGCGATGTAGCGGTTGACACCGAGCGCGTAGGCGGTCTCGTCGGCGTCCGTGTCGAAGTCCTCGTAGCGGGCTGCGACTTCGTACATCTCCGCGAACATGAAGCTCGCGGTGACGTCGTAGGGCGTGTTGTCCCCGAGGTCCTCGTCGAAATCGACGATTTCGGCCGCGACCGAGAGCGGACCGCTCGTGAGTGCTGCTTCCAGCGCCCAGATGAGACCGTTGTCGAGGCCCGAGTCGTCACCGATGGCCGCGCCGAAGGTGAGCCCCATCGCGTCGCCGGCGCCGTAGGCGCCCTCGATCATGCTCACACCGTCGCCCATGACGTCAACCGTCAGGCGAGCGTTGTAGAACATGTCCTTCGTGACGCCGTCGCTGCCGTTCTGGGCGTTGACCCAGAAATTGACCATCTCGAACTGGCCCGAAACCATGACGCCGATGTCGCGGTAGCCGAAACGATCGCCGATGTTCGTGCGCTCGAGGAAGAGCAGCTTCTGACGCGAAATGAGACCCGAGCGGACGAAGGGGACCTTGAACTGGCCCCAGCGACCCTTGATGCCGTCCGTGATCTTCCAGTCGACATAGGCGTCGCGGAGGCTCGCCGCGCCCGAAGCGAGGTCGAAGCTGACCTTGTACGAGTAGTCGTGACCGAGGTCTCCCGAGACGGACAGACGGACCGCGCGGAAGTCCCAGCCGAGGGTGTCGTCGCCCTCGACGCCGACGTTTTCACCGGGGTCGGTGATGTCGCCGTCGTCGTTCAGGTCACCCGAGATGCTCGGCGGATCGCCCTCGTAATCGAGAGCCGTGATGATGTAGCCACCGACCTTGGGGCCCGTGGCGTTTTGGGTGGCGAGACTAGCCGTGAGGCTGTTGATCTCCTGGTCCAGACCGGACCACCCGGAATCAGACGCTTGGCTGGCGGCGCCAACGGCCGCGAGCGCGAGGGCGCCGTACGCGAACTTCTTCATGAGGAATGCACTCCTGAGAGAGAGATGAGACTGAAGAGTCAGATGAGTTCCGTTCGATCTACGGGATGGGGGTGTAGACGGGCGGAGAAGATGCCGAGTGAGCCATCCGTCGTCCAAGGAAAATATCCTCGGGGCAACGGCTCGCGGACCACGGGCCGTGAGGAAGATCGGCGACCGTCGTGCGCTCCTGTCCCGGAATGACAGTTCTAGGATCTCGCAAGCTTCAAGTGCCCGTAACGCTTGGGCTTGAGACGGTGAAGCGGTCACACTCTGCGAAGGGTCGGTGCGCGGATGTCGCCGGTGCCCGCACTGGACGGTGCTGCTTGCCAAGAAATGCGTGTTCCTAAAATGCACAATTTTGACCGAGCTTTCTGTCGTTATCGCGGCGTGTCACCCGGTCCTTCTAGCCGCTGCTTCACGCGCCCTGCGCGCCGCCCGCTTCGAGGTACGGCGCCAGGATCGTGTCGGCCCGCGCGACCGCCTCGAGCAGTTCCTCGCTGACCTCGACCTGCAGCGCCTCCGCGCAAGCGAGACGCGCTTCCAGCCGATGCCGCGCGTCCACGGTGTAGGGGAGGTCGTATTTCGGGTTCCCGAGCCAACGCGGATCCGCCGAGCGGACGTGCTCCGTGACCGCCATGGACAGCTCGCTCGCGATCGCCTCGCGCCACGCATCCGGTGAACCGGCGATCAGCGCCGTGAAGCGGTCGAGCAGCGGCTGCGCGCTCTCGATCGGCTCGTCGAGCAGCGCCAGGCCGATCCCGACCAAGAGATCTCGCGCCTGGTGCCTCGTCGGCGCTTTGCGGCCCGCGACCCACGCTTCGACCTCGTCCAGGACCTTGTTGGGGGGCTGTTCCATGTTCAGTCGTCTCCGCGTCGTCCGCGTTTCGTGTCCGAGCGCCGTTTCTTGGTATCGAGCCGACGGCGGTCCGATCCCCGTGTGGGCTTGGTGGCGCGACGGGATTTCTGCACCTTCAGTGCCTCGCGCAGTTCGGTGGCCAAGCGCTCGCGCGCGTCTTCGATATTGCGCGCCCGATCGCGGTAGGTCGTCGACACGACGATCAGCTCGCCCTCCGCCGTCAGCCGTCCACCGAGGCGGGTGAGAAGCCGACCGCGCAGACTTTCGTCGAGGACGCGCGATGCTCCCGGTCGAAATCGCAGGTCCACCTTCGTCTCGACCTTGTTGACGTTCTGTCCGCCTGGCCCGCCCGATCGAGCGAACCGCACGTCGAGCTCATCGGGGGGGATCACGAAGCCGGGTCGGACGAAGAGCGGCTCGAGCGCCATCTCACGCTCCGGTCTGCTGCCCGAGCCGGCGCAGAAATCCGAACGAGAAGATCCCCGTGTGGTGCCCATCCGAGAAAGTCATCGAGAGCGCGTAGTTTCCCACGAGCTTCAGGTCGGCCTGAGTCATGTCGTCGGGCACGCTCGCGGGGTCGTGCGTGCGCACGCCGGACAGTTCGTTGACGCAGCGCGCGCAGGGACAGATGCGCCGCAGCTCGGCCGCCGAGAACGACGACTTCGCGCCGTCGTTCCACTCGATCTCGACTCGCGCCGGATCGGAGCGGCGGATCACGCTGGGGCTCGTGTCTTGCATGCGGTCGAGGCCTTGGTCCAAGAGCGTACGGCGAAACCACCGCAGCGCTCACGAGTCTCTGGGACGTCTGTTGCGCGCCAACCGTGTTCGTTCCTGCACGCACGAGGAAATCCTGGGCGAGCGCTCGAAAACGGCAGTGCTCATGGGAAAGGCCCAGGTCGAAAGGGCCAGGGTCAGATGATCCACGATCGGATGGTCCACGATCCGATGGTCGACTGCGACTCGTTCGGAGCGGGCTGCGCGCTCGCACCCGGCGACGGGCCACGTTCACGTGACACAGAAAGGGATGGTGGCCAGACCCGGACTTGAACCGGGGACCCCTTGATTTTCAATCAAGTGCTCTACCGACTGAGCTACCTGGCCGAGGTCCGGTCTCGGTCGGCCGGTGAAGGCGTCACGAGGGGCGGGGATTCTGTCCGCGACCCGCGAGACCGTCAAGGACGGTCGCTGGGTCCGGACTTCATCGGCCCGTCGGCGTGCGGATCTCCAGCACCTTTCGGGCGGCCGCGACGTCGAGCGCGATCTGGGCCTGGAGGGCCGGCAGGCCGTCGAACTTGCGTTCGGGCCGGATGCGCGCGGCGAAAGCGACCTCGAGGTGCTCGCCGTGCAGTTCGCCCCGGAAATCGAGGATGTGGACCTCGATCCGCGGCAATTCGGGCCGCACGGCCGCGACCGTAGGGCGATAGCCGATGTTCGCGACGCCGGGGAGCGGCGCACTGGTATCCACCTCCGGACCGTAGCGCACGACACGCACCCTCACGGCGTACACACCGGTCGGTGGATGGAGCTCGTGCTGGAGATCGAGGTTCGCTGTCGGGAAACCGATGCGCCGTCCGAGGCGATCGCCGCTGACCACCTCGCCGTACACCGCGACCGGACGGCCGAGCATCGCGGCAGCGGCGTCGAGGTCGCCGAGTTCCGTCGCTTCGCGAATCGCGGTGCTCGAGACGGGACGTCCATGGACGACGACCTGCTCGACGACCTCGACTTCGTGGCCGAGGCGGATCAGGAACTCTGGCGTACCCTCGCGTCCGCGACCGAACTTGCTGTCGAAGCCGAGGACGAGTCGCTTGGCGCGCAGCGCTCCGCCCAGGAAATCGCGCGCGAAGTCCGCCGCGGGAATCGAGCGCAGTGCGTCGTCGAACGTCAGCGCGACCGTGTGTTCGACACCCGCGCGGCGAAACAGTTCGAGGCGGTGCTCCAAACTCGTCAAAGTGCGCGGCGCACGGCCGAGAAGCAGCGATTTCGGATGCTCCCGGAACGTGACCACCGTCGGTCGCGCGTCGAGCGTGCGCGCCGCAGCAATGTTGCGGCGCAGGATCTCCAAGTGTCCGAGATGCACCCCGTCGAACACGCCGACGCTGACGACCGCGCCGTTCGGCGCGAGCGGAAATACGCCGTCGCGCTCGAAGCTCGTGATCAACGTCCGCGCGCCGGCGGAGCGCTGCGTTTCCACACATCGACGAGGTCTTGCAGTGCCGACTTGTGCCTCTGGCGATCCGCAGGGGTCATGCGATCGACGAGAAGCACGCCCTCGAGGTGGTCGTACTCGTGCTGGATGATGCGACTCGTGAAGTCGTCGAACTCGCGTTCGTGTTGACGACCTTCGAGGTCTTGGAACGCGACCGTGCAGCGATCGGGGCGCTTGACCTCGGCATAGATGCTCGGGAACGAGAGGCAGCCCTCGTCGTAATACGTCTCGTCGCCGGCACGCGCGAGGATCGACGGATTGACGAGCGCCAGGTCGTCCGGCCCGCGCTCGCCCGTCGGATTCAGTACCAGGATCCGTTTGGAGACCCCGACTTGCGGAGCCGCGAGGCCGACGCCCTTACTGGCGATCATCCGGGCGAACATCGCCTCGACGATCCGCGCGAGTGAGGCGTCGAATTCCGTGACGGGCTCCGCGACCCGGCGGAGCACCGGATCGGGGTAGCGAACGACCACGAAATCGAGGTCGAGGGGCGTGTCGGCCGTGGGGTCGCTCATGATTTCGAGGGGGTCGTGCTCAACCGGGAGAATAGCCCGCGTTGACCGTTTCGACCGCCTCTCCTATCCTTTTCGCCCCTCGCTCCGTCACTAGGGAGCCCAACAACCACCCGTGGATTTCACGAAGCAGCTCCAGAAGGCCGACGAGGCGCTGCGTCGCAAGAACTGGGATTTCGCGGTCGAGCTCTACCAGCAGCTCCTCGAACTGTCCCCCGACCTCGGTGAAGCGCGCGCTGGCTTGCGCGAGTCGCTGCGCAAGCGCTTCGAGGCGACGGGCGGCGGTAGCAAGTTCTTCCGCGCGATCGGTGGCGCGGCTCCGCTCGCGATGGCGAGGACGTTGTCGAAGGCCGGCAAGCACGACGCGGCCGCGAAGCAGCTCGAGGTCTACCTCGGGTCGAACCCGATGGACGAAGAAGCGAACCTGCTCCTCGGCACGTCGCTGGAGTCGGCGGGACATGCGAACTCGGCGCGCGCGGTTTACGAATTCCTGGCCGAGATCGCGCCGAAGAGCGCCGAAGGCTTGCGTCGCGCGGGATCCATGACGCGACGGCTCGGCGATCCGGCGAAGGCGCTGGTCTACTACGAACGCGCGCTGCAAGCCGATCCGCGCGATCAAGAGGCGTTGCGCGCGCGCAAGGATTTGGCGGCCGAATTGGCGCTTTCTGGACGTGCGGCGCCGATCACGCACAGTCGCGACCAGATCAAGGACAAGGACCAGGCGCGCGAACTCGAGCGGTCGGCGCGGATGCATTCGTCCGACGAAGACTTGCGCGCGGACCTCGAGCGCCTCGAGGCGCGTTACGCCGACGCGCCGGACGCCGAGCTCATGTCGCGGATGTCGGAGATCCACGAGAAGCTCAAGGACATCGACTCCGCACTGTCATGGGCCGAGCGGGCGCTCGGGCAACGGCGCGATTCGTTCGACCTCGTCGCACGCGTCGGCGACTTGCGCGCGAAGCAGCTCAAGAAGCGCATTGCCGAGGCCGGCAAGCGTGGCGATCAGGCGCGCGCCGACGAGCTCGAGCGCGAGCTGTTCGAAGCCGAGGTGGAGGACTGGCGTCGGCGTGTCGACCTCCGCCCGGCGGACATGGCCTCGCGCCTCCAGCTCGGTCGCCGCCTGCACAAGGCCGGCCAGATCGACGCCGCGATGGCCGAACTGCAGAAAGCGGCCACGGATTCGCGGTCGAAGCGCGAGGCCCAGGTCCTCCTGGCGCAGTGCTTTCAGTCGAAGGGCTTCCTGGACCTCGCGCGCGCCGAATACGAGCGCGCGCTCGAAGCGTCCGGACCGCTCGACGAGCGCGGCAAGGAGATCCTGTATCATCTCGGCGCGATTGCCGAGGCGGAGCAGAAGCCCGCCGAAGCTCGCGCCCTTTACGCACGCATCTTCGGGGTCGATGTCGGCTATCGCGACGTCGCGACGAGGATGGAACGACTCAGGTAGGAACGATGGCCCACACCAAGCAAGCAGCGAAGCGCAACCGTCAGAACATCAAGGCGCGGACCAAGAACCGCGCTCAACGGACCGCGATGAAGTCCGCGATCCGCGGCGTCCGCTCCGCCACCAGTGCCGATGCCGCGAAGGCGTCGATGCCGGACACGATGAGCAAAATCGACAAGGCCGCGAAACAGCGCGTCATCCACCCGAACGCGGCGGCCCGCCTGAAGAGCCGTCTCGCGAAGAAAATCGCCGCGGGCCGCTGAGGCGCGTGAAGAAATCGAGCCTAGGTGCTCAGAGAAATCACCTGCGCCGCTCCGCGGAGCGAGAGTTCGTGAAATCTTCACGGGCTCGCAGGCTGGGCTGACGGTCCATGGCAGCCGCATGCGAAACGCGGGAGGACGCGACGGACGAGCGGCTCAGGCCGCTCAAGGTCCCGAGCCGGCCCGACCAGGTCTTCGAGAGCGCGCGCGAGATGGTGGAGGACCTCGACGGCTGGGAAGTCGTCGCGAGCGACGCCTCCGCGCGCGTCCTGACCTGCCGTAAGCGCGGCGGGTTCTTCGCCGGTACCGCCACGATCACGATCCATTGCGAGGGGCTGGAAGCGTTGCCCTCGACGGTCGTTCACGTGCGCTCGACTACGGAGGGTGGAGTGCTCGCTCGCGACCGCGCGCTCGTGCTCGAATTCTTGACCCCGTTCCACCGGCGCGTCTGTTGA
>JAYTBY010000590.1:0-3211 GCA_043736755.1 Planctomycetota bacterium
TGTGCCGTGTGGCGCGGGGCGAACGCTCGCTGATGCGCGCGATCGGAAGGTAGCAATCCACGCGGTGCCAAGGGAGAGGTGACCGTCCGTCCGCGACGCCGCGGACGCTATCGATGCTCAGCACGGCGACGGCCGGATCCCGATCGACCTCGAGCCGTGGCCGAACTCGGAGCCCACAAACCGTTCGGGGAATCAGCGCCGCGGGTGAGATGCTCCTGAGGGCGCGCCAACTCGATTCGTCACTCGCTCCTAGCGCGAGCTGACGCCCAGAACCCTGAGCTATCTGCGCGCTGCGAGTGGAATCACGGACGCAGTAGCTCAGCGCACGAGCGGCAGCCGAACCTCGAATTCGCAGCCCTTGTCCTCGAGGTTGCGCACGGCGATCACGCCGCGGTGGAGCTCCGCGACGCTGCGCGCGATCGCGAGCCCGAGGCCCGTTCCGCGTTGCTTCGTGCCTTCGCCGGGGACCTGGTAGAAGCGCTCGAAAATGCGCTCGATGTGCTCGCGCGGGATTCCGGGACCGCGATCGCGCACGCGGATCAGCGCCTCGCCGCGGCCGCACGACACGCGCAGGTCCACGGGTTCGCCGCGCGGCGTGAAGCGCAGTGCGTTGCGTACGAGGTTCTCGACCATCGTGCGCAGGAGCTCGGGGTCGCCGACGAGTTCGGGTTCGGCCTCGCCGTCCTCGGGGAGGTGCAGGTTCGTGACGAGCGGGACGTCGAGGCTGCGCGCGAGCTCGCTCGTGCGCTCCGCAGCTTCGAGGACCACGTCGTTCACCGAGACGTTCTCGCGGCGCACCAGTTCCTGGCCGTGCTCGACGCGCGCGAGGAGGAGCAAGCTCTCCACGAGCCGACCCATCGTGCGCATTTCGTCCTCGACGTTGCTCGCGAAGTGCGTGAGCTCATCCGGGGTCGCGCCTTGGTGCAGAACTTGGGCCTGCGAGAGCAGCACCGCGATCGGCGTCTTCAGCTCGTGGCTCACGTTCGAGAGGAACATGCCTTGCGCTCGGTACCCGCGTTCGACGCGCTCGAGCGCGGCGTTCCATTCCTGCTGCAAGCGCGCGATGTCGCTGTCGGCCGCGTCCACCTCGATGCGGCCGCGCAAATTCGTCGGCGAAACCGCGCGCGCGGCAGTTGCGAGCCGCTGGATCGGACGTACGAGACGGCCGGCCATGATCCAAGCCATCGCTGCGGCGGCGATGACGCCGATCGGGATGCCGATCAGGAAGTACGGCGCGACGGAATCACGTCCCGAACCGGAGTCCGCCGGTACGACGACTTGGATCCAGTGGCGCGCGCCGGACTCGGACGTGTACTCGCGCGCCACGCTGCGCAACGCGAGCGGCGCACCATTGGGGCGCAAAGCCTCGATGCGCGTGACCGTGCCGCTCGTCTGCGCATCGGGCGCAGGCACGTCACCTCCGCGCAGTTCCGTGTCGCCGGCAGCGGTCTCGATGGTGCCGTCTTCGCTGCGCAGCACCACGCAGGCGCGCGCGAAGTCGGGCATGCGCGCGAGTTCTGCTCGGAGCCGCTCGGGCAAGCCCGCGTCGATCAGTCCGTGTCCGTCGCGCACGACGCGATCCGCGATCGCGAGAGCTTCGGTCTGGACGCGCTGGTCGTGCGCGCCGGTCGCCAACGCGTTCTGCGCCAGGAACCACGTGCCCGACGTCGCCAAGTAGACGATCAGGAAGACGCCCAGCGACCACAGCGTGAACTTCAGGCGCAGCGGCAGCGACGGCGCGCGCGGCAACCAGACCTTCCGCGGTTCGTCGTCCTTCCGCGGCATGGGGGAGTCCTAGGGCCGAATCAGAGTCCGCGAATCATTCGCGGGCTCAGCGTCGCGGAGCGGCGCACAAAGCTTCTGGAAGCGTGTAGGCTCGATTTCTTCACACGCTCTCAGAGCCTGTGAAGAAAGCACAGGCGACGCGCCGCGGAAGCGGCGCAGATGTTTTCTGAGAGCGTGTAGGCTCGATTTCTTCACACGCTCTCAGACGCGCTCGGCGACCCCGAATCGATAGCCCGCCGACACGACGGTGTGGATCAGCGACTGGTCGTGGTCGCGATCGATCTTCTTGCGCAGTTGGCTGATGTAGACGTCGATGACGTTGCTGGCCGGCTCGTAGCTCATGTCCCAGACCTTCTCGACGATCGTCATCCGCGGCAGGACCCGGTTTGGATTGCGCATGAGGAACTCGAGCAGCGCGAACTCCTTCGGCGTCAGCTTGATCTTCGATCCGTCGCGCGTGCACGAGCGCTTGCCGAGGTCGAGCTCGAGACCTTCGTAGCGCAACGTGCGCGATTCGCTGGCTTGTCCGCGACGCAACAGTGCGCGCACGCGCGCGACGAGCTCCTCGAATTCGAACGGCTTCGCGAGGTAGTCATCCGCGCCGGCATCGAGGCCGCCGATCTTCTCGTTGGTGCCCGACAGAGCCGTGAGCATGAGCAGCGGTGTGCGTACACCGCGACGACGCAGCGAACGGCACAGCTCGACGCCGTCGCGATCGGGCAGCATGAGGTCAAGGAGGATCGCGTCGTACTGCCCTTCGGCGCAGCGCTCCTCGCCCTCGAAACCCGTGTGCGCCACGTCCACGACGTAGCCGTGTTCGGCCAGGCCGCGTTGGATGGCGCTCGCCATCCGGGGGTTGTCCTCGATCACTAGGATTCGCATCGGTCTGAAGTCTCTCTCAGAAGCCTACGACCGGCGAGGTCGCTCTGCCCATACGCGTTTCACGCTTTGCCTACCCCAGCCCATCGGTTCGGTCGACGCTTTGATCGCTGGAATGAGCGGGTGTTCATCTCGATTTCAGGTCGGCATCACGTCGGGGTGCGAACTTCTTTCCAACACGAGTCCGCTCGGATCGATCGACAGGGGGGCAATCTGGCGGTGGATCCCTAGAGGACTCGTGAACTTCGCTCCCCTCGGTGGATCCCGAGGCGCGGACGGAACGCGAGTGTTCGAGCCTTCCGGTTCCCCCGGGGCTCGTGACGCACGCGGCTCCGACAGGGCTCGTCGCCGCGGGCAGGCGACGGCGAGCCCGACTCGCCCACTTGACCCGCTGGTCCCGCGAGATCGGCCCGCTGCGCACGCGACCGTTGCGCCTGAGATGGATGACGCACGAGAGGCCTCACGGACCTCGCCGACGAAGAGGGATGGCCGGTGATGCGGGCTGGTCCGGCGTGATGCCTGACCAGCCCGTGTCGTTGGCGGTGAT
>JAYTBY010000591.1:0-3209 GCA_043736755.1 Planctomycetota bacterium
GTCGCCCGCACCTCGGATCCGAACGCGTCGAGGGCTGTGAACTCGTACGTCTTCAAGGTTCGCCGCGCTCCTCGCGATTCAAACGGTGCGACCTGTTCACGCGCTCGATCTCGGCGCGGGTAGTGGCCCCCGCTCGGACCTTGGACTTGCCGTCAGCCGTCAGGTCGCGAAAGCCGATTCCGGCCGCAATACGTCCCATTTCCGCCGAGCCTGCTCCCGAGCGAATGGCCGCGGCCATCTCTTCGTCGGGGAGGAGGAGTTCCGCGATGACGGTGCGACCGGCATAGCCCGAGCCGCCGCATCGATCGCAACCCAAGCCTCGCGACATGCGGCCAGTGTCGCCGTCGAGCCAGCGCACGTCTTCCTCGGTGGGCTCGACAGGCGTAGCACAGCCTGAGCACACCTTGCGGACGAGACGTTGGGCGAGGACTCCGATCAACGACTCTTCGAGCAGGAACGCATCGACGCCGATGTCCACGAGGCGCGGAATGGCGCCGATCGCCGAGTTCGTGTGCAGCGTCGAGAAGACCAAGTGCCCGGTCATCGACGCCTTGATCGCCATGTCCGCCGTCTCGGCATCGCGGATCTCGCCGACGAGGACGCAATCGGGGTCCTGACGCAAGAGCGAGCGCAAGCCCTCCTTGAAGCCGAAGCCGATCGAGTGATCGACTTGGCTCTGCCGCAGGAGCGGCATGCGGTACTCGACCGGATCCTCGATCGTCGCGACGTTACGGCGCAACGCATCGATGCGCCCGAGGATCGAATAGAGCGTCGTAGTCTTGCCCGATCCAGTCGGCCCAGTCACGAGGAACAACCCGTGCGAACGATCCGATATCAGGAGCAGTTGGCGCCTTTGATGTTCGGTGAGCCCGAGCCTGCCGAGATCGACGGTGCCCGATGACTTGTCGAGTACGCGGATCACGACGTTTTCGCCATCGACGCTGGGCATGATCGAAACACGCATGTCGATCACGCGATCGTCGGCCGTGAAGCGCATGCGTCCGTCTTGCGGCCGACGACGTTCCGAGATGTCGAGTCCAGATAGGATCTTGATCCGCGAGATGACTGCGGAGGTAATGTCGGTGGGCAGACTCTCGCCCGACACGAGGATGCCGTCGATCCGGTACCGCACGCGCGTCACGCGCTCGTCGGGCTCGATGTGGATGTCGGTGCCACCGCGGTGGATGCCGTCGAGCAGCATGGCCTCGGTGATGCGCTCGATTGGAGCGTCCTCGCCGGACTTCTCACTGGCCAGGTCTTTGAAGATCTGTGCCAAGTGCGCCGGCGTCGCACGCAAGTGGTCCTTGAGCAGAGACTGGATCTCGCGCTCGGTCGTGATCGCCAGCTTGAGCGGGTACGGAAAGCGCGAACGCACGGCCGAGACCCGCATCGGGTCATCGGGCTCGACCATCAGCGTCAGGAGCTCGCCACCGTCCAGTCGGATCGGGAACGCCATCGTCTCACGCACGAAGTGCGCATCGAGCGCGGAGAGGATCAGCGGATCCGGCTGCACGTCGCTCGCGTGCAGGAATTGCAGACCCAAGTCCTCGGCGAGTAGCGCGACGATTTGCTCCTGATTCGCGAAGCCGAGCGAGATCAGGATTTCGCCCAGAGGACGGTGCGCGCGCCGTTGTTCAGCCAGCGCGACTTCCAGCTGCGTCTTGGTGACCAAGCCCTTGTCGAGGAGGCGATCCCCAAGGCGCCCCTTGACGACCAGGCTCACGAATCATCCTCGTCGTGTCGCTCCGAGCGGGCAGGAGCCTTGGCTGCGTCGGCCGCGGCGCGTTCACGTGCCAGGCCGGGATCGAGGCCTAGTTCGCGACGACGAGCACCGTACACCTGGCGCCACTGATCGGTTACGCCGCGCGAATCGGCCAAGTCGATGATGCGCGGAGTGAGGAAGACCAGCATCTCGCGCTTGTTCACGTCGTCCTCGTCACGCTTGAACAGCGCACCGAGGAAAGGAATGTCCATGAGGCTCGGAACGCCAGAATCGATCGATCCGCGGCGGTCCTGCATGAGCCCGCCGACGACGAGCGTCTCGCGATCGCGAACCTGGAAGCGCGAAGTTATCTGTCGGCGATTGACCGCCGGGACTCCGTTCAGGAAGTCCGCCACCTCGGAGAGTTCTTGATCCACGTCGAACTCGATGACGCCGTTCTCGCGGATCGAGGGCGTGACCGTGAATCGCACGCCGACCTCCTTGAACGCGACCTCGGACGTCGTGGAGGTACCGACGCCGCCCGACGTGCCGCTCGTGACGTCGGTGGTCGTTTGGATGTAGGGCACTTCGCGCACGATCTGGATCGACGCTTGGCTGTTGTCCACCGCGACGACGCGCGGTGCACTCAAGAGATCGACGGCAGCGACGCGATCGAGCGCGCGCAAGGTCGCGTCGAGGTCGCCGTCCGTCGACATGAACGTGGTCGACCACTCCTGCGAGGCTCCGGCGAGCTGCTGGAGAACCGATACCGTGCCGTCGCCGACATCGATGTTCCCCGCTTCGATGCGCGCCCCGAAATCGAAGGTCTCGTCGACCGCGACTTCCGCGATGCGCATCTCGATCAGGACTTGCTGCTTGAGGCGGTCGGCGCCCTCGACGAACTTGCGCATGAGGGCGACGTCACGCTTCGGTCCACGCACGAGGATGAAGTTCGCGTCGATATCCGCAACGATGACCGCGCCGAAGAGACCAAATGCCTTCAGCCCGAGCTCGACCTCGGCCGCGCGCGCGTTGCGCAGTTCGAAGCGGTGCTCGACGATCTCGTCTCCGCGCGTCGATTCGACGTGAAAAATTCCCGGAGTCAGCTCGACGAGCCTCATCTGGTTGCGCGTGAGCAACGTCTGGAGCGCATCGTCGAGAGTGATCGCCGGGAAGATCGCGTCGATCGGCGCATCGAGGCCCGGATCGAAGTACACGTTGACCTGCGCGCTCTCGGCGATCGTCTGCACAGCGCCGGCGAGGCTCGTCCCGCGAAACTCTAGGCGCCGCTTCACGTCGTCGCTGATGCGCGGCGGCGGAAGAGGCGGCGGCTCGACGATCGGCTCGCGATCCGGGATCGGGGGCAACGCATCTTCGAGGATCGTCGGCGCCGTGGGATCGCGATCGACGAGGGGCGGTTCGCGCAGAGTGCGATTCGTGGGCTCGAGGGCCTGACAGGCTGCGATTGCGGCGCACACGACGAGAATCGGGACGGTATTGATCATGG
>JAYTBY010000592.1:0-3209 GCA_043736755.1 Planctomycetota bacterium
GCTCGACGCGAAAGATGCGCGTGCTTGGCGTCGACTCGAATCGTGGCCCGACCTCGCCGTCGAGGTCGAGTCCGCGAACGGTCAAGTCTCGTCGCGACTTCGGCGCACGGATCCGACGCGTCGGACGCGCGATCTCGTCGGCGACAAGCCCGTGACCGAAACGCTCAGCACCGGCGGCGGTCCGACCCTCGCCGCGACCGTGGATGCGCGCGCGTTCGACCTCGCGCGCGAAGCGGACCTCAGCACGTGGATCGCGGCTTGGGGGCGCGCGTTGCACGACGATCCGGCGCGCACGGCGACGATCGGTGGAGCAGCGCGCGCGCTCTCGCCGAAGTTGCGAGCGCTGTATGCGGTGCTTGGAACCGTCCTCGCCGTGCTGGCGTGCGGCGCTCACCATCTGTGGCGCGTCGAGGTGCGTGAGGCTCTCGCCGAGGAGCTTCGAGCCGCGAGTGAGCCCGAGCAACGGTTGGCGAAGACGCGCGCAGCGAGCGGAACGCTGAAGGCCGAGGTCGTGAAGCTCGAGACCGAGGCCGCGACGATGCGCGCGGCACTCGCACGCGCCGGATGGAGCGCGGATGCGCCGGCGCGACTGCTCGACGCGGCTGCAGTCGGCCGTCCGGCGGGCCTGACGATCGACGCGCTCGAAGTGGGCTGGCGCGGCGCACGTGTACGCGGAGTCGCGCTCCGCGCGGAGCTCGTGGACGACCTCGGTCGCGCTTTGTCGGCAGCGCTCGCACCCGAAGGATTCGTGGTCGCTCCCGCGGATCGGAAGCGTCGCTTGCTCGACACGGGCTTCGAAGTCTTCGACTACACGCTGGAAGTCCTGCCGCGGGCCGCACCCGTAGCGGTCGAGGTCGCGCGATGAGCCCGTTCCGCCCCGAAGGCCGTGCCGAGGACGTGGACGGACCGCGTCCCGCGCCGACGTGGGCCTTGATCGTCCTCCCGATCGTCGCCGTCGTGGCCGCGTACGTGTGGATTCCGCGCGCGCGTGTCGAAGCGCAACTGGCTCAATTGCGCGCCGAAAACGCCTCCGCGCGCTCGACGGCTCCGAACGCGGAGACCGAATCACGGGAGAACACCCGGTTGATGGATCTGCGTGAACAGGCCGAGGAATTGCATGCGATATCGAAGGCCGGTTCGGCGACGACGCGCGCGGCGACCGGACCCGTGGCCCATGCTCGTCGCGCGGCCGACGTCACGACCGCTCTCGCGCGCCACGGGCTCGTGCTGATCGAGGACGTCGCTGCACAGGAGGCGGGCGAAGATGCTGCGCGCCGACTGCAGGGCCTGCACGCGAGCGAGATCCGCGCGACGGGCGCGCCGGCGCGAGCGTTGCGATTCGAGGGCGGCTACTTCGACGCGTTGGCCGCGCTGCGCGAGATCGTCGGGCCGGGAATCGAAGCCTTGCCCTTGCTCGTCGAGCTCGAGCGCTCGACGGACGGCCGCACTTCGCGGTGGAGGCTCGTGTGGATCTGAGCGCCGACGAGATCGCAGCGCGCAACGGCCGCGCACGCGCCGACAGCGCGCGCGGGAAGGAACTGCGCAGCGCACCGCGTTGGATGCCGGCCGTGCGTTGCCGAGCGCGGATCACGACACCGCGCGGCTCGTTCGACGCCGCCGTCGAGGACGTCTCGAGCCGCGGCGCGCGCTTGACGTTTGTGCCCGTCACGGGGAAGGGACCTCAGGATCGACCGGCGATCGGCGACGTCATCGACCTCGCGATCGAACTCGGGCCGCGCACCCTCCAACGCCGTGGACGCATCGCCTGGGTCGAGGACGGTCCGCGCGGAACGAGCATCGGCGTGGAGCACGAGCCGGCGCCGGGACAACCGGACGAGACCATCGCGCTCGATCCGCGGCTCGTGCGCATCGATCCGGTGCTCGCGCTGCGCGCGCCGCGACATCTCGCGCTGCGGAGGCGGCTGCTGCCGATCTGCGAAGTCGGTGGCGAGATCCAGGTGGCTTGCGCCGATCCGTCGGACCTCCAGGCGCTCGAAGCACTCTCGCGACACTTCGACCGGCCGTTGCGCGCGCAACAGGCCGATCCCGAGGCGTTGGCTCAGGTCCTGCGGCGTATCTACGGCGATCGCGCGATCACGCGCGAGAACGAGACCGATGACGCGATCACGGTCGTCGACGACCTCTTGCGCGCGGCGTGGTTGCGGCGCGCGTCGGACTTGCACATCGACCCCGAGAAGGAACACGTGCGCGTGCGACTGCGCGTCGATGGCGAGCTCGAAGACCTGCGTCGGCTGCCCGGCCGCATGCAGCCGGAAATCCTGTCGCGCATCAAGGTGCTCGGCGGCATGGACATCGCCGAGAAACGCGCGCCGCAGGACGGGCGCTTCACGCACCTCTTCGGCGCGAACGAGCGCGTCGACTTGCGCGTCGCGACGCTGCCGACGCAGCACGGCGAGCGCGTGACGCTGCGGCTCCTCGCGCTCGACATGGAGTCGTTGACGCTCACGAACCTGGGGTTTTCAGGTGATGATCTCGCCACGTTCGAAGCCGCGATCGCGCGACCGCACGGGTTGATCCTCGTGTGCGGACCGACGGGATCGGGCAAGACGACGACGCTCTATGCCGCGTTGCGGCGCATCCTCGAGCTCGGGCCGGTCAACGCGATCGCGGTGCAGGACCCGATCGAATACGACCTGCCGGGCGTGGCGCAGGTCGAGGTCGACGCGGCGCAGAAGGTCACGTTCGGGAGCGCGTTGCGCTCGATCCTGCGTCACGATCCAGACGTCATCCAGATCGGCGAGATCCGCGATCTCGAGACGGCCGGTATCGCGATCCAGGCGGCACTCACGGGCCACTTGGTGCTCGCGACGTTGCACACGAACTCGGCCGCGAGTGCCTTGACCCGACTCGTCGACATGGGCGTCGAGCGCTACCTCGTGGCGGCGACGTTGCGACTCGTCGTCGCGCAGCGTCTCGTGCGCCGACTCTGCCCGTTCTGTCGCGAACCCGTGCCGATCGGTGCGGCCGAAGCGGCGAGCCTGCGTCGCCACAAGAGCGTCGGATCGCCCTCGTTCACAGCGGGCGGTTGCGTGTACTGCGCGGGGCGCGGACACGCGGGCCGCATCGGACTCTTCGACGTGCTCGGCGTCGACGAGGAGATCGAGCGCGAGATCGCGGCCGGCGCCGACGAAGGTCGCCTCGTCGCCGTCGCGCGTGCGCGCGGTGCGCGGGACATGCTCGACGACGCG
>JAYTBY010000593.1:0-6974 GCA_043736755.1 Planctomycetota bacterium
GGATCAGCGCTTCCAGAGGAACAGGAAGGCCATGAGGGCGGTGACCGCGCCCATCCACAGGCCGTAGGTCGCGATGCTGCCGTCCGCCATCTTGCGGACGCGCCCACCGACGCCGCGCGTGAGAGCCGCGATGCCGTTCACGAGTCCGTCGATCGCGAACGCGTCGATGACGACGGCGATCACGAACGCGAGGAGCTTCACGGGGCCGACGACGAAGCTCGTGTACTTCGTGTCGATCGTCCATGCGTCACCGAGGAACGCGGCGAGGCGCGGGCTCTTCGCCTCGCGCTCGAGATCGCGTGCGGTGCCGCCGACGTACGCGCGGAAGCCGCGCACGGCGAAGACGATCGCGATGAGCGCGCCGACGCCGAGCAGGATCCATTCGGTCGTGTGCGAGAGGTGGTGCTCGCCGTGCGCGCCTTGCAGGATCGCCGTGCCACTCCGCGTGACGGGCTCGAGCCACTCGGCCAACAGGTGCGGCACGCCGAAGACGATCGGCAGTCCGAGCACTCCGCCGACGACCGACAAGACTGCGAGCACGACGAGCGGCAACGTCATCAACGCCGGCGACTCGTGCGGATGCACTTTGGCCGCGTCGAAGCGTTCCTTCCCGAAGAAGGTCAACGCGACCATGCGCCACGTGTAGAACGCGGTCAGCATCGCGGTGATCAGGCCGACGGCCCACAGTGCGTAGAAGAGCGGCGACCCCTGCGCGAACGTGTGCGCCAGGATCTCGTCCTTCGAGAAGAAGCCCGAGAGGAGCGGCAGGCCCGAGAGCGCCGCCGCACCCGCGATGAACGTCGCGAAGGTGACGGGCATGTGGCGCTTGAGCCCGCCCATCTTGTGCATGTCTTGTTCCTCGTGCATGCCGTGGATCACGGATCCCGCGCCGAGGAAGAGCAGTGCCTTGAAGAAGGCGTGCGTGACCAAGTGGAAGACGGCGGCGGCCCACGCGCCGGTCGCTAGCCCGAGGAACATGAAGCCGAGCTGCGACACGGTCGAGTAGGCGAGCACCTTCTTGATGTCGCGCTGCACGAGCGCCGTCGAGCCGGCGATGAACGCTGTCGTCGCTGCGACGATGCCGATGATCGCGAGCAACGTCGGGCTGGCCGCGAACAGCGGGTTCATGCGCACGACGAGGTAGACGCCGGCCGTGACCATGGTCGCCGCGTGGATCAGCGCCGAGACCGGGGTCGGACCGGCCATGGCGTCGGGCAACCACGTGAAGAGCGGGATCTGCGCCGACTTGCCGCACGCGCCGCCGAACAGGAAGAGTCCAGCGAGGAACAGCTCGGGCGCGCGCGCCGCGATCGACCCTGGGACGCCCGCGTTGATCGCCGCCATGTCGAGCGAACCGAACATCTGCGCCAAAAGGAACGTGCCGAGCAAGAAGCTCGCGTCCCCGATCCGGTTCATGACGAAGGCCTTCTGCCCCGCTTCCGCCGGACCGTTCTTCTGGTACCAGAAGCCGATCAAGAGGTACGAGCACAGGCCGACTCCCTCCCAGCCGACGAAGAGCCCGATGAGGCTCGACGACAGGACGAGCATGAGCATCGAGAACGCGAACAGCGCGAGGTACGCGAAGAACTTGGCGTAGCCCGGGTCGCCCTTCATGTAGCCAGCGGCGTACGTGAAGATCAGCGCGCCGACGCCCGTGACGACGAGCGTCATCACGCTCGACAGCGGATCGAGGTGCATCGCGATGTCGATGCCGAACGTTCCCGTGTCGATCCAGGCCCACGCGGTGGAGCGCAGGACGCGCGCGCCTTCCCCGAGCTCCTTCAGCGCGAAGAAGCCCTTGAGCGACAGCGCGAACGCCGCGTACATCGACAGCGCCGCGAGCACGGGCGCGAGTGCGCCGATGCCGGCCGGAACCTTCGTACGGCCGTGGTCGGCATGGGCGTCGCCGTGCGCGTCGTGGGCTGCGTGCTCAGGCGCTGCATGTGCGCGTGCCGCATGACCGTGATCGGCATGACCGTGCGCGCCATGAGCGTGCTCCGCATGCTCTTGACCTCTGTGACCGTGCGCATCGTGACCGTGGCTCGCGGGCTTCTTCTTCCACGCGCCGCGCGAACGCAGCGTGAGGAAGTGCAAGACGCCAGCGAGCGCCGCCGCTCCCAGCGGCAGCGCCGGAATCAGCCACAGCCAGTCGTACTCGGACGACCCGGCGAGGATCAGGGGGGCTTTTTCGAACATGCGTCCCTCAGTCCTTCAGGTCGGTCACCGCGTCGAGCGAGACCGTTTGGCGGGTTCGATAGAGCGCGATGACGAGCGCGAGGCCGACCGCGGCCTCGATCGCGGCAACGACGATCACGAAGATCGCGAATGTCGGGCCTTCGAGGCTGGGCTTCGTGGCACCAGCCGCCAGCGCGTGCATGCGACTGGCCGCGAGGAACGAGAGGTTGGCCGCGTTCAGCATGAGCTCGACGCACATGAGCACGACGATCACGTTGCGGCGCAGGAAGAACCCGGCCGCACCGATCGCGAAGAGGACGACGGCCAGGACGAACAGGTGTTCGGAGGGGACGCTCACGCGCTGCCTCCGCGCTTCTCGCGGCCGTCGCGCTTCGCGAGCACGACGACGGCGACGGCGGTTGCGAGCAGGAGCACCGAGATCGCCTCGAACGGCAGCAAGTAGCGGCCGAACATCTCGCCCGCGAGGCCTTGGATGGGGTCGAGGCCTTCCGCGGGCAACTCGCGTGTGACCGGCATCGGTCCCGCACGACGAACCGCGAGCGCGCCCACGAAGAGCAGTGCGGCTGCGACGACGACCATGAGCCCGGCGTTCGCGCGCGAGAACATGCGCGTGTCCGTCGGATCCTCCGCGCCCGGTGCGCCCAGGTTCAGGAGCATGATCACGAACAGGAACAGCACCATGATCGCGCCGGCGTAGACCAGGATCTGCGCCGCCGCGAGGAACTGGAATCCCGCGAGCAGGTAGATGATCGACAACGCGAAGAAGCACGCGAGCAGCGACAAGACGCACTGCATCGGGTTCTTCGCCAGGACGACGCCGAGCGCGGCCAGCACGGCCGCGATCGCCATCACGTAGAAGAGGGCGTCTGCCATCGGTGGTTGATCCGGTTCACGTAGTCGATGCGCTTTTGGAGCGCGGCCTTCGGACGCTTCAACTTCTCGATGTCGTAGATCAGGGCTTCGCGCGAGTAGTCGGCGAGTTCCAGCTCGTCCGACATGTAGATCGCATCCTTGGGGCAGGCTTCTTCGCAGAAGCCGCACAGGATGCAGCGCAGCATGTCGATGTCGAACCGCTTCGGTTCGCGCTCGATCGCGCGATCCGTTTCGACGCCGTCGATCGTGATCGCGTAGGCGGGGCACGCGGCCTCGCACAAGCCGCACGAAACGCAGGCGATCGCGTCGTTCTCGAGCACCACGAGACGCGGTTGACCGCGCGTCACGTCGGTTGTCACGAGCGGCTCCTCGGGGTATTGCCGCGTGATCTTCGGCTCGAACATCTTCCGGAACGTGATGCTCAAGCCGCGCATCACCTCGGGGAGGTAGAGGCGCTCCAAGAGCGACAGCTCTTTGCGTTTGACGATCACCATGGGAACAGGTTCCAGCCGAAGGTCTTGAACATCCCGGTGACGAGCAGGTTCACGAGCGCGAGCGGCAGGAAGACCTTCCACCCGATGTGCATGAGCTGATCGAAGCGGAAGCGCGGCAGCGACCAACGCACCCACAGGAAGAGGAAGAGGAAGACGCTGGTCTTCGCCAGGAACGCGGCGAGACCGACGAACCACGGCGCGCTCTCCCAGAACGGCACCGACCAACCACCGAGGAAGAGGACGACGGTGAGGCAGGCGAACATCGTCATCGCCGAGTATTCGCCGATGTAGAACATCGCCCACTTCATCGCCGAGTACTCGGTGTGGAAGCCGGCGACGAGCTCGGGCTCGCACTCGGAGAAGTCGAACGGGTGGCGGTTCGTCTCGGCGAAGGTCGCGACGACGAACATCACGAAGGCGAGCGGCTGCGAGAAGATGTGCCACGAGCCGACCGAGGATTGCGCCTCGACGATCTCGCGTAAGTTCAGCGAGCCAGCCATGACCACGATCGCGAGGATCGTGAGGATCAGCGTGAGCTCGTAGCTGATCATCTGCGCCGACGCGCGCAGGGCGCCCATCAGCGAGTACTTCGAGTTGCTGGCCCAACCGCCGAGGATCACGCCGTAGATGGAGAGTCCGCCGAGGGCCAGGATGTAGAGGATCCCGACGTCGAGATCCGTGACGGAGAGCGTTCCGAAGTCACGTCCCCCGATCGTCACGTGCGAGGCGAACGGGATGACGGCGATCGTCATCATCGCCGGCAGTGCGGCCAGGACCGGCGCCGCGCGGAACATCCACTTGTTCGCGCCGTCAGGCGTGAGTTCCTCCTTGAAGATGAACTTCACGCCGTCCGCGAGCGGTTGGAGCAGACCGAACGGTCCGACGCGGTTCGGCCCGATGCGGTACTGCATCCAAGCCGAGAAGCGGCGCTCGGCCAGCGTCATTAGCGCTGCGACCTGCACGACGGTGCCGAAGATGATGACGGTCTTCACCAGCGCGATCAGGAATCCCTCGAACGTGCTCATCGCGTCGCGGTCTCCTTCTTGGGCGACAGACGCGCGAGGTCTTCGAGATGGCGCGTCAGCGCACGAACGCTGCGCGGTGCGGGTTTCGCCGCCGCGAGCGGACCGCGTTCACCGTTCACGTTGACGATGGTGCCGATGCGCTCGACGTGGTTGGCGATGCCGATCTCGGCGCGCAACGCTTTCGATTCGACCGCGTGGCACTCGAACGCGTAGAGCGCGAGCGTCGACGGCAGGTCCTTCACGCCGCTCGTCCCGAGCAGTTCGACGACGCGCTCACCCGCGATCACGGCGACTTTCGACGCAGCCAAACGCTTCAGGAGGTTCGCGGGCGAGTCGCCCGTGATGCCGAGGTCGGTCAGACCGCGTCGGTTCGGGCACGGATCGCCCGTGTGCAGCAAGTCGTCCTTCAGCGCGTTCGGCGCGGGCGAGACGAACGCGATCTCCGCGGCGTGTCGCTTCGCGAGCCCTTGCATCGCAAGGCCCTCCTCGACCGTGCAGAACGGCGAGAGGACGAAGAGCGCGCCCTTCGAAGCCATCAGCGCATCGCGCACGGAGCAGAGACCGTCTTCGATGGGCGCCTGGAGCATCGTCACGCCCTCCAGGACGCGCGCTCCTTCCAAGCGTTCGTCGGCATTCGCGTGTTCGACCGCGAAGCGCCCGACGTCGCACATCCAGTGGCCGTTGACCTTCAGGTTCACGCGCGGCCGGAAGCGCTTCACGTCCGAGTTGCGCAGAGTCTCGACCTGGATCGAGCAACCGCGGCTGCACTCGACGCACGTCGACGACATCTTCACGAGGTTCCAGACGCGCGCCTGGAACCGGAAGTTCTTCAGCGTCAGCGCGCCGACTGGGCAGAGATCTGCGATGTTGCCCTGGTAGTTGCCCGTCAACGGACGATCCATGAACGTCGAGATGATCGAGCGCGATCCGAGATCGCTGACCGTGAGCTGCGCCTTCTTAGGGATTTCCTCGAAGAAGCGCACGCAGCGGCTGCACAGGATGCAGCGCTCTTCGTCGAGGACGATGACCTCGCCGAGCGACTTGCGCTTCTCCATCGGACGGCGCGGCTCGTTCGAGCGACCCGTCGTTTGGCCTTCGTCGTACGTGTAGTCCTGCAGGTCGCACTCACCGGCCTTGTCACAGATCGGGCAATCGAGCGGGTGGTTCTTCAGCAGGAACTCGAGGCACTCGCGGCGCGTGTCGTGCGCCTTCGGGCTCTCGGTGTCGACGATCATCCCTTCGACGGGCGTCGTACGGCACGCGACCATCACGCGACCGGGTGTGTCGCCTTGCTTCACCTCGACTTGGCAGATGCGGCAACTGCCGACCGGCGAGAGGCCCGGGTGGTAGCAGTACATCGGCACGTCGACGTCGTTGTCGTGGCACGCCTTGATGAGCGGGAACTTCGGATCCGCGTCGACGACGCGGCCGTTCACGGTGATCTTGACCAACTCAGTGCGCTCCCACGGTGGCGTACTTCGGGGCCGGAATGCCCAGCGGATCGCGATGCTCGCGGATGCACTGCATCAGTTCGTCCTTGAAGAGCTTCACGGCCGACAGCGTCGGGATCGCGGCCGCATCGGACAGCGCGCAGATCGTTTTCGCCGGCGCCATGCCCTTCGCGAGAGCTTCGAGCGTCGCGACGTCGTCCTCTTGACCGTGCCCGCTCGCGATGCGGTGGAAGATCTGACTGAGCCACTGCGTGCCTTCGCGGCACTGGCTGCACTGGCCACAGCTCTCGTGCTCGTAGAAGCGTGCGATGACCTCCATCACACGCGCCATCGAAGTCTGGTCGTCCATCATGACCATCGCCGCGGTGCCGAGTGAGCTGCCGCGCGCGCGCAGCGAATCGTGATCGAGCACGACGTCGACGTCCTTCCCGAGGAGGAGCGCGCACGAGCTGCCGCCCGGGAACCAGGCCTTCAGCTTGCGTCCTTTCCAGACGCCACCGGCCTTCTCCTCGAGGATCTCGTGCGCCGTCACGCCGAAGGGCAGCTCGTAGACGCCCGGACGGTTCACATGCCCCGAGATGCCGACGAGGAAGTTGCCCTTGCTGTTCTGCGTGCCGATCGCGGCGTGCCACGCGGCACCGCGCTCGATGATGAACGGCGCGTTGAAGACGGTCTCGACGTTGTTGACCGTCGTGGGGGAGTTCCACAGGCCCGATTGCGCTGGAAAAGGCGGCTTTTGACGCGGGTGACCGCGCTTGCCCTCGAGGCTCTCCATGAGCCCCGTCTCCTCGCCGCAGATGTAGGCGCCCGCACCTTTGTGCATGAACACCTCGCACGAGAAGTCCGAGCCGAGGATGTTCTTGCCGACCAGGTTCGCAGCAGCCGCTTCCTTGACGGCTGCGGCCATGCGGTCGTGCGAGAGGCGGTACTCGCCG
>JAYTBY010000594.1:0-15955 GCA_043736755.1 Planctomycetota bacterium
AACACGGTGGCTGAGCGCGCGTGGACCTCACGGGATCCGGAAGCGACGGAAGCCTTGGGCGAAGCGATCGGCCGCGTCGCATTCGCGGGCCTCGTCGTCGCGCTCGATGGCGACCTCGGTGCTGGTAAGACGTGCTTCGTTCGCGGCTTGGCGCGCGGCCTCGACGTCAGCGAGCCCGTTTCGAGCCCGACCTACGCGCTGATGGCGACGCACGCGGGGCGCATCCCGCTGCACCACTTCGACGCTTGGATGGAAGGCCGAGAGCGGGCCTTCCTCGCCGACGGCGGCTCCGAGTGGCTCGACGGCGGGGGAGTCGCGGCGGTCGAGTGGGCCGAACGCGTGATCCATGTCCTGCCTGACGACCACCTCGCCATCCGGCTCGAGCATGTCGGTCCCGAAGTGCGACGCATCCGTGCGCTCGTTCGCGGCTGCGGCGAAAGGGCCCGGCAGATCGAGCGTATCGTGCGCGAACTCCCGCCGATCCAGGGCCTCGACGTCGATTCCTAGCGCGTTCCGTACGCGCCGCGCGTGGCCGGGGATCGGCGCATTCCCTATCCTTCCCGCCCTCATGCTGCGCGCATTCGGTCTCCTCGTCGCTTTCGCTCCACCTCCCCAAGGCGTCGGAGTGACTCCGCCCGCCGTTCCGAGTGTCAGCCTGAGCACTCAGGATCCCGATCGGCTCCTGGGGCCCGACCGAGCGCTCGCGATCACGCTCGAGGGCGCTTACGAGTTGGCGCTCAAGCGCAACATCGACCTGCAGGTCGCGTCGACGGACGCGCAGATCGCCGTCTACCGCGCGCGTGGATCCTGGGGTGCGTTCGACTGGGTGCTCGGCGCGCAACTTGGGTACAGCGACGCCGAGTTCCAACCGCAGAACATCTTCGGTGGCGGCAGCGAAACGAATCTCGACTACGGGGTCAATCTGACGAAGCCGACGTCGCTCGGCGGCACATTCGAGTTCGGCTACGAGACGACGCGCAGCGAAACGAACTCGGCGTTCAACGCTCTCCCGCAGTCGTCGCGCGACATCGTGTCGTTGAGCTACCTCCAACCGCTGTTGCGCAACGGCTGGAGCGACTACGCGACGTCGACGCAGGAGCTGGCGGAGCTCGAAGCGCTGCGTAGCGATCAGGGCGTGCGCCGCTCTCGACAAAAAGTGCTGCTCGACGTCGCCAACGCGTACTGGGACCTCGTCGCGGCACGCGAGCAGCTCGATGTCGCGGAGAAGAGTCTCGCGCTCACAGAAGCGCAGGTCGATCAGGACCAACGACGACTCGACGCTGGACTCGGCACGGAGATCGACGTCCTCCAAGCGCAGGCCGACGTCGCGACGCGCGAGGAACAGCGCTTGTTGCGCGATTTCGAAGTTCGCACAGCGGCGGACGGATTGCGAAAACTGCTCTTCCCAGGCACGGATGCGGCGCTGTGGGACACGGCTCTAGTCCCCGGCACGCCGCTGCCCGACGAGGCGAGTTCCGCCGGGATTCCGGCTTGGCCTACCGTGATGGAGACGGCGATCACGCGCCGACCCGAGTTACGCGAGCAACGCACGCGGATCGACGAAGCCGAGCTCCGTCACAAGCGTTCGACGAGCGAGAAGAAGCCGCAGCTCGACCTCGATCTGACGGCGCAGAGCCAGGGTTTCGCCACCAGCGAGAGCGAGGCCCTGGAAACCGCCATCGCCTACGACTTCCCGACCTATCGCGCGTCACTCGTGTTCGGCGTGCCGATCGGGAACACGTCGGCGCGCTACGCGGAGAAGGCCGCTTGGGCCGAGATCCGCCGCGCGCGGCTCGAGTACGACAAGCTCGAGACGACGGTCGTCGCCGACGTGCGTGCCGCGGTGCGTGACGTCTTCTTCGCCGTGGAGTCCGTGCGCGCGACGCGCAAGTCGTTGGAGTTGGCCCAGCGACAGTTGGCCGCCGAGCAAGCGCGCTACGCCGTGGACCAATCGACGAACTTCCAGTTGCTTCAATTCCAGACGGACCTCGCGACCGCGATGTCGAACGAGCGCCGAGCGCGGGTGGGATTCGCTCGTTCCCTGGTGAGACTTCAGTCGGCACAGGGCGTGCTGGGCGACAACCTCGGTGCTTGAGAGCGCGGGCAGAAATCGATCCTACGGCCGGAG
Organism: Planctomycetota bacterium; assembly: GCA_043736755.1. Lineage (GTDB taxonomy): Bacteria > Planctomycetota > UBA1135 > UBA1135 > JAEUHZ01. Next base: position 2,129 of record JAYTBY010000594.1, read on the forward strand.
AGTGGCCGTGAAGAAATCGAGCCCGCGGCCTCTCAGAAACGAGTGGCGCCGCTTCCGCGGAGCGTCGCGTGTGATTTCTTCACACACTCGGAGAGCATGTGAAGATATCGAGCCTACACGACCTCGGATGTTGGCGGCGCCGCTTCCGCGGAGCGTCACCTGTGATTCCTTCACAGGCTCAGAGGGTCTCGTGACGCCGCTTTGCAGAGCGAGAGTCGGCCCGTGCGTCACAGGCTCGAATCGAGCCCGGCCCGCGTCCCTCATGCACATCCACCGCATTCTCCCTGCCCTCTCCGCGTGTGCGCTATCCATCGCGACGGCGTGCGATCGCGCACCCACCGTCGGGATCGCGCCGGCCGCGGACTCGGCGCGTGATGAGCGCTTGGCGCATCTGCTCGGACCTTGCGCGCGTCCCGATCCGTTCACGGCGGACACGACGGACTTACTGCCTGTTCTCGTCGCGAAACTGGCGACCGCGGAGTCCGACGTCGCGTCGCGGGCACGCGCGGACCTGATCGAAGCGGGTCGCGCGGCGCTCCCCGAGTTGCGTCGCGCGCTCCAACGCAGCTTTTCGGAACCCGGGCACGCGCCGCGTCTGCTCGTGCTGCTCGAACTCGCTGCACAGGCCGGCGGCCCCGAAGCGCGCGCGATGGGCCTCGAGGGTTTGGAGCACCCGTCGGAATCGGTGCGCTCGGTGGCGATGCGTGCGCTCGAAGCTGCGGGGACGCCGGAAGACTACGAGCGCATCGCACTCAACACGGCGCGCGGTGGTGAAGAGCTGGCGCAGCAGGGCGTGCGCGCTCTCGTGGCCTGCGATCCCGCGCGCACGGCACGTGAGTTGGCTACGTGGAGCGACGACGGCAGCTTTGCGCGCCTCGTGGATCTCGCGGCACCGCTCGCGGCGCGGTACATGGAACCGGGTGTCCGCGCGCAGATTCAGGCCGACCTGCGCGTGTCGCCAGTCGCGAAGACTTGGATCATCGCCGCGTCGGCGGCAGCCGGAGACGAGGATGCGCGACGAGCCCTGCGCGCCGCGCTCGTCGACGAAAACCCCCTTCAACGTCAGATCGCATTGCAGGCGGCGCTCGGGTCGAACTTGGCCGCCGAAGTCCGCTCGATGGCGTCGAACGATCCCGATGCGACGCTGCGCATCATCGCCCTCCAATCCATCGCTCTCGAACCGGATACGTCGGACCGCCGCGCTGAGTTGACCGTCGCTCTCGCCGACAGCGACGAGTTGGTGCGGCACACGGCGCTCGGTGCGCTGTGCGCGCGCGGCGACGAGTCGGCGATCGACCTCGCCCTCGAGATGCTCGCGGGCACGACCGACGACGTCGGCCACGCGACGCGCGCGCTGCGTCCAGCGCTCCTCGCGAGTGCGGACCTGGCGCGACGCGTGTTGGCGCGGCTCGAAGAACTGCAACGTGGCGGAGCGCGTTCCACCGGACGCGCGATCGAACGCGCGATCGGGCAGGTCCCGCTGGCGCGCGCGGCCGAGATCCTGGTCGGTCTGGCGCGGGCCGAAACGGGCACGATTCAGGAGATCCCGGCGCATCGCTGGTACCTCGTGCAAGCCGGGAACACGGGCGCCCTGGGTCGGGCCTGGATTCGCGCCGAGTGGGGCAGGGAGTCCGACGCCGATCGGCGCCTCGACTTCATCGCGGCCGGCGCTCAGGAGAAGTCGCCCGCTGCCGCAGCGTTCCTCGAGTCGGTCCTTACTTCGCCGCGGGCCTCGGACCTCGAGCGCTTGCAGGCGGCGGACTTGATCGCGCGTTCCGTGCGCGCCGATCACGCTGCGCCGATCTTGAAGCGCGCTGTTCAGGGGATCGCGGATCCAAAGATTCAGCGCGCGCTGAACTGCCTCCTGTGGCGGTTCTATGGTCCCGAACGTCCGTCCTGACCGGCGGTCAGGACGGCACTCGCGCAATCCAGTCGGGATCGGTGGAGCGCGCTTCTCTCCAGCCGTCTGGAACTCGATCGCACGGACTCAAAGACCTGAGTCGCGCGGAAGCCGTGGCTTCTTCGGAGTGGGCTCCGAGAGCCTTGAAGAAGTCGAGCTCACGCGCCTTCAGAACTAAGGAGCGTCCCCTCACGACGCGAGAGACCCGCGAGTACTCGGCCGGCTCTGCGCGCAGGACGTGAATTCGGCCGCGCGCCGAGCTCCAGCGACGAAACTGGGGGCCTCGAGTTCACAGCTTCCTTGCGAGGGCAATACAACGCCCTTACCGTTAGTGCCGTGCGCGTGGATCGACAGAACTCGTGCCTGGCCTCGTGTCTTGAGTTGGTCTCACCACGTCAGCCGGCGTTGCGCGCCCGGATCGCTTCCGCTGCGGGCTTCGTCGGAGTTCTAACCCTGGTCGCGGGCTGCTCGGAGCCGCCGCCACCTCACCCCGTGACGAGCACGACCCGCGCCGGCGGCAGTTCGTCCATGGCGCCGCTCGCTTTCGACCCGTGTCCGTCGGGGGAGCCGCGTTCGTACTTTCCCGGACGCGTGGGCCGGTTGCCGCCCTGGGGCGAGGCTCTGCGCGCGCGCCTCGAGCCGCGTCGCGATGGCTGGCCCGGCGAAGCGATCGTCGCGCGACTCTCGGTCGATCTCGGGGCCGCGCTCGCGGCCGCGGTGCGGCGCCCTTCGGACCTCGCACTGCTCTCGGCGCTGCTCGCGTCCGACGACGCGATCCCGCGCGAGCTCCTTCCCAAGGTCCGCACCGAACGCCTGCGCGGATCGGTGCACGTCGACACGGCGCGTGAATTCGGTGCGGCGGCCGACGTGGAGAGCGCGATCGCGGGCCTGCGCTCCGCGCTGGACGTCGGCGGAACTCCACTCTGCGAGGTCGTGTTCGAGACCTTCACGCCGGACTCGAATGGCGGCTTCGAAGCCGACCTCGCCGTGCGCGTTGCTTGCGTCGGCTCGGCACGGGTCCAGGCGACGCTCGCACTCGCGAGCATGTGGATTCGCGTCGATGGCAACCCGCGACTCGCTCGACTCGAGGCGCGGAGCGCGTCACTCGTGACGGTCGACTCCCCGCTCGTGCTCGACGCGACAGAAGGGGCGCTCGCACGCGAACCGTGGTTCCGCTCGGACATCCTCCTCGGCACGGAGGCGCGCCACGGCCGTCGCGATCGCTTGGGGCTCGACCCATTCCTCGGCATGCAGGGGATCGCTGTCGGTGACGTCGACGGGGACGGTCTCGAAGACGTGTACGTGTGCCAGTCGTCGGGGATGCCGAACCGACTTCTCGTCCACGCCGTCGACGGAACCGCGCGCGACGTCGCGCTCGAAGCGGGCGTGGCTTTCCTCGATGGATCGTCGGGCGCGATCCTCGCGGACCTCGACGGAGACGGCGACGAGGACCTCGCCGTCGCGACCGGCAACGTGGTGTTGCTCTCTTGGAACGACGGACACGGCAAGTTCCCCGCGGGCCAAGTTCTCGCGGCGCGGGACGCTCCAGAGATCTACTCGATCACGGCCGGTGATCCCGATCAGGATGGTGATCTCGACCTCTACGCGGCGCGCTACGCCGAAGGCGGCGTGATCGGCGGTGCACCGGTTCCCTACCACGACGCGCACAACGGAGCCCAGAACCTCTACTGGAGGAACGAAGGCGCGCGTCGATTCCGCGAGTGCGCCGCCGAGGTCGGGCTGGGCGCGGGGAACGACCGTTTCTCGCTCGCCAGCGTGTTCGAGGATCTCGACGACGACGGTGACGTCGATCTTTACGTCACCAACGACTTCGGCAGGAACAACCTCTACGAGAATCGCGGAGGTCAATTCGTCGACGTCGCGGCCTCAACTGGTTCGGAGGACATGGCGGCCAGCATGGGTGCGGCGATCGCCGACGTCGACCTGGACGGCGACCTCGACGTCTACGTCACGAACATGGAGAGCGCTGCAGGTTCGCGGATCGCACGGTCCGAGCGCTTCCTGGCTGAGAGGCCGGCGGATCGGCCGGCCTACGTGCGACATGCGCGCGGCAATTCGCTACTCCTCGGATCCGCGGGACTGCACTTCACCGACGCGCAGGAAACGAGCGGCGCGCGACGCGGTGGATGGGCCTGGGGCGCCACGTTCACCGACTGGAACGGCGACGGGCTCGCTGACTTGTTCGTTCCGAACGGGTTCATCACGGGGCCGCGTCCCGACGACGTCGAGAGCTTCTTCTGGCGCGTGCTCATCGCCTCCACGCCGGCCGCACCGCCAGCCGACGAGGCCTACTTGAACGCCTGGCAGTTCTTGCGACACCTCACGGTCGTCGAGGGCCATTCCTGGAACGGTGGCGAGCGCGACGACGCTTACCTGAATCTCGGCGGGGGTCTGTTCGTCGACGCAGCGCACGCCTTGGGCGTCGACTTCGAGGGCGATGGTCGCGCGGTTGCGCGCTGTGATTGGGATGGCGACCTGGCCGAGGACTTCTGGCTCGCGGCGCGCACCAGCCCGCGACTGCGACTCCTGTTGTCCGCGAGCGCCGAGCCCGAGCGCAGCGTCGCGTTCGAATTCGTGGGGACGCGTACGAATCGGCAAGGCGTCGGGGCAACCGTCTTCGTCGAAACCGGAGGCCGCACGCATCGGGGTTCCGTGCGCGTCGGCGACGGATACTTGTCGAGTTCCTCGAAACGCGTGGTGCTACGCACGTCGGGTCGCGCAGCTCTCGGCAGCGTTCGCGTGCGCTGGCCCGGCGGGACCATGGAGAGTTTCACCGGTGTCGAGTTCGGTTCGCTCTGGCGCCTCGTCGAAGGCTCCGGTCGCGCGGAGAAGCGCGTGATTCCGCGCGGCCGACCCGCGACCGTGCCCAGCCCGTGGGTCCCTCTGAAGACCGCTGGAGTCGGACGCATCGTGCTCGACGATCGTCTGCCGGTGGGGATCTTCGAACTGCACGATTTCGCCGGTCCGCCGCGGCGCGTGAGCACGTTCGCGGGCCGCGCGCTGCTCATCGCGATCGGACGCGCGGCGGAAGTCGAGACCCAGGAACTGTGGTCCACACTCGCTGCACGAGGGGCGGAGTTCGACGCTGCGGGAGTCGCGACGTGGTCGCTCGCATTCCAGGAGACCGGCCGTGAGGCCGAGGGCCGCGCCATCCTCGACGCGCGTGGTCAGCGCGGCCAATCGGGCCATCTGGACACGCGCGAAGCCCAGGCGCTCGAAGTGCTGCTCCTCGAGATCCTCGGACCGTTCGAACGGGTCCCGCTGCCGCTCGTACTGGCGATCGATCGCGGCGGTTCGATCGCGCTCGTGCGCTGCGGACCCGTGAGCGCGGAGGCTCTCAGCGCGGACGCGCTCGCAGTGGCAGCGCTCGATCCGCGGGAGCGCGGCACGGAACTCCTCGTCGGCGGCGGACGATGGGCGCGCCGGCCGGAGCGCGCGCTCGCGAGCGTGGGGGACGTCTTCGAGAAGCTCGGGCGTCCCGCGTGGGCGACGTGGTATCGCGAAGAGGCGCGGGTGCGGTCGGCACGCTGAGCCTGTGCGCGATCGCCCAGCGGAAGGGGTGCAGCGGAATGGGTGCGGCGAGGACGACCACGTTTCCGCGCGAAACGGATCGCGTCAACGACGTGGCATAGCGACCCAACCACCCGCCGCGACGTCCTCGGGCTCGGGCGCCGACCGCGACCCGCTGAAGCGCCCATCCACGTTGCGGCAGCCGAGGAGGCCGCGGCTCGGCGTCCAGACGAAGGCTCCCCGACCGGTGCGCGCGTGCTCCCACGGCCAAGCGCGGAGCATCGGCTCGCCCGGGGCGAGGAGCAGGACATCGAAGAGATAGCCGTGCCTTCTCAAACGGCCGTCGGGAAGGGATTCGAGGTCCTCCAGACGCTTTCGCAGCAGCGCGTCGCCGGCGGCGAGTTCCGCCAGGGAGGCGGGACGGTTCGTCGCTGTGTGTCCCGAGGCCGAAGCCGGTTCGGCCGCTAGTGCGCGCAACATGCGCAGCGCATCGAGCTCGTTCTCGCGCAGACCAAAACCGCGCAATACAGGCAAGGTGACGACCACGACGACGACACCGATCGCGGCCAGTGTCAGCCGGTCGATCCAGGTCATCGATTGCACGCCGGCTGTCGCAGCGGGAGTCGCGGTGGAAGCCTGCGCCACCACGGCCTGAGCGACGACGGCCTGCGCCACCAACGTCTGAGCGACGACGGCCTGAGCGACGACGGCGCGCGCCACATCGGCGCGCGCGGAATGGCCTGAGGAACTCGCGACCGCAGTTGCGGAACTTGGATCGAATGACGTGGACATCTGTCTCCCCCCGGGACCTTCCACGCGCCGCGGAGGTCTCGCGGCGCTAGGCTGCACTCCATGTCGCGACGGCCCTCGATGCAAGCGCTTTCCGTCGATCTCGCGGTCGCCGCGCGCGCGATCGCGGAGCAGATCGCGACGACGGGCGAGCGCGCGTGGATCGTCGGCGGTGCGCCGCGCGACCTCGCGCTGGGTCTCAGCCCCCACGAGATCGACATGGCCTCGCGCGTCGACCCCGATCGAATTCAAGCGCTCTTCGAGCGCACGACACCGCTCGGTCGCGCGTTCGGGACCGTGATCGTCCACGTCGCAGGCGCCGACATCGAGCACACGACGTTTCGCACGGAGTCGGCCTACACGAACGCGCGTCGACCTGATGTCGTGCACTTCGGCGCGAGCGTGGAAGAGGACGCGCGCCGGCGCGATTTCACGTGCAACGCGATCTTCCTCGACCCGTTGAGCGACGAGGTGCGCGATCCCGAGCACGGACTCGCGGACCTCGACGCGCGCGTCTTGCGCTGCGTGGGGGATCCGCGCGAGCGATTCCGCGAGGACGCATTGAGGCCGCTACGCATGGCACGTTTCGCGGGTGGACTCGGGCTCGAGCCGACTCCCGCGACGATCGAGGCGGCGCGCGCCGAAGCCGCCGGGCTCGCCGGGGTCAGCCGCGAACGGGTCTTGCGTGAGTTCATCGGCATGTTCCGCCGCGCGGGGGCGGCGGTCGCCGTGCGTTGGATGGCGCACTGCGCACTCCTGGAGCACGCGCTGCCGGGTTCGCGCGCGTTGGGTGCCGAGGATCGACGCTTGGCCGCGCTGGCGCAGACCGGCGAACCCGCGGGGACAGAACTCGGCCTCGCGCTCCTCCTCGGACCGCTGCCGGAGGATCTGGATCGGCTCGAGATCTCGCTTGGTCTGCTCGAAGGCTTGAAGGTCTCACGGCACACGCACACGGTCGTCTTGGACGCCTGGCGTCTCGCCTCTCTGCTGCAGAGCGAGACGATGCCGCCGCGATCGACGCGCCTGCGCTCGATGCGTCGACCGGGATTCGACACGGCACTCGCGTGGCTCGCCGCCTGGTCGAAGTCGGAAGCTTTGGACGGCGCGCGTTTCGAAGATCTCTCCGCCGAGCGCGCCGCGTTGACGCCGGGCGAGATCGCGCCCGCACGTCTCGTCGAGGCTCTCGATCTCGCGTGCCTCGGCGTCGCGCCTGGTCCGGCCTACGGCGCGATCCTGCGCGACCTCGAGACCGAGCAGCTCGAGCTGCGCGTGAACACGCGCGACGAAGCACTGCGCTGGCTCGCCGCACGCCTCGCTCGGTGATCAGGACGGCGGCGCCACGCGACGGAGTGCGTGGCTCGCCGGGAAGCCGAGCAGGATCACGCCCGCCGCGATCGCGCCGTCCCAGTTCCCCTGTTCAGCGGCTGGACGCGTCGCCGCGAGCGCGATGCTCGAGCTCGCGACGAGAAGTCGCCGGAGCGCGAGCCCCATGGCAGACTCGACGGCACCGTGTGTCCAAGGATCCGTTCGTCGCGCGGCGTGCAGGAGACCGATGGCTGCGGAAAATCCCAGCGCAATCGTTGCGGCGCGCACGGCGAGCGGAGCCCCGCCGGAGACATCGATGCCGATGAGGATCAGGCAGGCCGCTGCGAACTCGAGCAGGATCTTCGGCCGCTTCCGGAGCGGGCGCGCGTCCTCTCCGTCCTCGAGGCGTCCGAGGCGCGAGACGAGGAACACATAGCCGCCGTACAGCACCGCGGGCGCGAAGGCGACTTCGACCGGGTACGAGGACGTGCCCGAAGCGAACGCCCACCACACACCCGAACCGAGGTTGCCCGCGCGACAGAGAGCGAGGAGCGACGGTCCAATCCTTGGCCCGCGGCCGACGAGGTCGTAGGTCACTGCGAGCAGCGCCACGACTCCCATCCACACGGCGCTCGACGGCGCGGCGAGGTAGGCACACGCGATTCCGGCCACGATCAGCAGGAGGCCCACGGCGAGCGCGAGCGTAGGTGCGATCGCACCGCTCGGAACAGGGCGGCCCGGGCGCGTGCGCCCATCGTGGTCGCGATCGTTCCAGTCGTTCAGCGCGAGCGCGCCGTGGTAGACGCCGAGCGACGCGGGGATCAACCAGAACGCACGTGGATCGGCCGGAAAACCGGCACTTGCGTACACGAGTCCTGCGAACGGATCCGCGGCCGCGCTGGGTGCCAGGGAGGCGCGTAACAGTCGTAGCCAGGACCTCACGGACGCGGCACGGTCGCGCTCAATTCACGATCCAACGCACGACGTCGTTGAATGTGACGTAGACCATGAGCGACACGATCAGGACGACGCCGACGAGTTGGCTGTAACCGTGGATGCGCTCCGACACCGGTGATCCCTTCAGTTTCTCGATGAGCAAGAACAGGAGGTGTCCGCCGTCGAGCACCGGGATCGGCAGCACGTTCAGGAACGCCAAGTTCATGCTGAGCATGCACAGGAAGTAGAAGAGCTTCGGGATCCCGTCCGAGACGAACGAGTGGCTGACGACGCCGATCGTGATGATCCCGCCCAGGTTCTTGCCCGACACTTGTCCGAAGAGGATCCGCTTCAGCGTGAGCCACGATTCCTCGAGGAATTTCCACGACAGGTCGAATCCAGCGCGGACGGCCGCGAGGGGACCGGCGGCGCGGAACACGTACTGCGCGTCGCGGATTCCGAACCCGTAGTCGGGCGTGCTGCTCTCGCGCGGGACGAGCTTCAGCTCGAGGGTCTCCTCGCCGCGCACGATCGTCAGCGCGAGCTCGCGCTCCACCGTGACGCCCTCCATGGCCGACTTGACGTCCGCGAAGCGCGCGATGTCGCGACCATCCATGCGCACGATCCGATCACCGTCGCGAAGTCCCGCGGAAGCCGCCGCGGAATCGGGCAGGATCGCGACCGTGTTCGAATCCGCGTCGGCCCCGATCGCGATGTCGCGCGCGAGAGCACGCGCTTCGCCCTCGGCGAGCGTGACGGATCCGAGAGCGAGTGCGGATCCGCCGCGTTCGACCGAGATCGGTACGGGCGCGGTCGCCGACTCGAGGATTTCGAGGAAGTCGTGACGCCAGAGAAGTGGGCGCCCCGCGACGGTCAGAATGCGATCGCCCTTGGCGAGCCCCGCACGGCGAGCGAGCGGCGTGTCGCGCACCGCGACGACGAGACGCTCGGGCGAGCCGACGCCCAGGCTCACGCGGGTTTTCCCGGCGAGAGTCGGCGTGACGGTGGCCTCGAAGCGCGTCCCATCGCGCTCGAGCGTCAACGAAACCGGACCGCCATTGCGCGCGGCGCGCTCGAGGCGCTCGTCGAGAGTCATCGTGGCGCTCGTACCTCCGACGCCGACGATGTGATCTTCGTCGCGCAGTCCCGCTCGCTCCGCGGCCGAATCCTTGCGTACGGCGATGCGCCCGTTCGGATCCGCGGCGGGCCCGACGCCGATCCAGTAAGCACCCATCTGCTCGTTGGGCTCGGGAACGAGACGCACCGTGCGTGAACGTTCGGCACCTGGATCGCGCACGACGAGCGTCGTCTCGTCGGGAGAGCCCAACGCGACTTCGGCCGGAACGTTCACGAACGAGTAGACGGCATTGCCGTTCACCGACTCGACGCGCGTGCCCGGCGCGAGTCCGGCGTGCCAGGCCGGTGATCCGGGCGCCGTCGAACCGATGAGCGGCTCCGCGAATGGAACGCCGACGGTGAGGATGATCGGGAACACGATCAGCGCGAACACGACGTTCATCAGCACGCCGCCCGAGTAGATGAAGAAGCGTGCGCCGACGCTTTTTCCCGGCAATTCGTCGGAGAGCGGCGCACGCCCTTCCGCCGCGCCCTCATCGCCGGCCATCTTCACGTAGCCACCGAGTGGCACCGCCGCGAGTTGGTAGGTGGTCGCACCACGCTTCCAAGCGAGCAGTTTCGGGCCGAATCCGAGCGAAAATGTCACGACCCGCACCTTGCACCACCGCGCGGCGAGGAAGTGTCCCAGCTCGTGCACGAAGATCACGAGGCCGATGCCGAACGCCACGAGCGCCCAGCGGTAGATATTCAAGAACAGTTCGTCCATCGTCGGTGTCCGTCGAAGAGAAGTGATTCAGGCCACGACCGCGCGTAGGGCTGCGATCTCGGCGTGCGCCAGCGCGCGCGCGACGCTGTCGGCGCGCAAGAGTTCAGCGACGTCCGAGTCGAAACCCGGTCGTCGCGCGAGTACGTTCGAAGCGACACGCACGATGTCCTCGAAGCGGATTTCTTCGCGCAAGTAGGCTTCCACGGCGATCTCGTCGGCCGCGTTGAGCACGGCGCCGGCGTCCGAGCCGGCCTCGATGCACGCGTAGCCCAGCGCGAGTGCCGGGAAGCGCTCGAAGTCGGGCTCCTCGAACGTCAGTTCGCGAAAGGCGCGGAAATCGAACCCCGTGAGTTGGGCCGGCGCACGATCAGGATGGTGCAGCGCGTAGTGGATCGGACCGCGCATGTCGGGCGGCCCCATCTGCGCGATGACGGAGCCGTCCACGAACTCGACGAGCGAGTGCACGATCGACTGCGGATGGATCGCGACTTGGATGCGCTCGCTCTCGAGGCCGAACAAGTGGTGGAGCTCGATGATCTCGAACGCCTTGTTCATCAGCGTCGCCGAACCGACCGTGATCCGCGGGCCCATGGACCAGTTCGGATGGCGCAGCGCTTGGGCTGGCGCGGCACACGCGATGTCCGTGGCCTTCGCCGTGCGGAACGGACCACCGCTGCCCGTGAGGATCACGCGTCGCACGCGGCCGATGTCCTCGCCGCGTAGGCACTGAAACACCGCCGAGTGCTCGCTGTCGACGGGCAGGATCGTCGCGTTGCGCTTCCTGGCGAGCGCCATGAGCGGCGTTCCGGCGACGACGAGCGACTCCTTGTTCGCGAGCGCCAACGTGCGGCCACGTTCGAGCACGGCCTCCGACGCGCGCACACCAGCTGCACCGACGATCCCGTGGATGGCCAGTTCGTAGTCGCCGCTGCGGCACAGCTCGACGGCCGCGTCGTCGCCGACCAGGAGCTCCGTGCCGCGCGGGAGTTCACGGCGCAGATCGTCCGCGACGCTCGCGTCCTGGATGGCCACGAAGCGCGGTCGGAACTCGACCGCCTGCGCCGCGAGTTCGCGCCATGAGCGCGCGGCCGAGAGCCCCTCGATGCGGAACGCGGCGCGGTCCTCCCGGAGCAGCTGAATCGTCTGCGTGCCGATCGAGCCGGTGCTGCCGAGGAGGATCAGGGAACGCATGCAATTCTGACGGTGGATCTCGCACTGCGCGCCGTTGCCCGGGCACGCTACTCGACTCTAGTCTAGGGGCCAGAGTCCCGCGGAACAGGCCTCGACTTCACGTTGTCCATCTGGAACCCAACCCACTGCCCGACCTGCGGCGCCCGTCTCGTGCGCGGTTTCGTCGAAGGGCGTGAGCGCGACCAGTGCGCGGCCTGCACCTGGGTGCACTACCAGAATCCGGCTCCCGTTGCGGGGGGCATCGTCCTGGATGGAAATGGGTCGGTCCTGCTCGTCCGCCGCGCGTTCGACCCGAACTGTGGGTCATGGGCGTTGCCGGCCGGGTTCCAGGAGCACGACGAGACGCCGCGGGAGGCCGCCGCGCGCGAAGTGCGCGAGGAATCGGGGCTTGAAGTCCTGGTGGGGGAGCTCCACGACCTCGTCTTCGTCCCGGGCGGGCGGCGCTCGGTGAACTTGGCCCTCTTCCTGTGCCGCCCCACCGGCGGCGTGCTGTGCAGTGGGCCGGACGTCCTCGACGCGGCCTGGTTTCGGCTCGACGCGCTGCCGACCGACTTGGCGTTCGAAAACGGGCCGCGCTTCCTGGAGCGGCTTCGCGGCGACCGTTAGGCTCGTCGCGATCATGACGAGCGAGACGAAGACCCGACGCTACGCCCAGGCCGGCGTGGACATCGGCAAGAAGTACGCGGCCGTCGAGAGCGCCACCGCGGCGATCCGCAGCACGTTCACGGCCGGCGTCGTCGGCGACGTGGGCCAATTCGGTGGTCTCTTCGATCCGGCACGAATGGGGTTCCGCGACGCACTGCTCGTCGCCAGCACGGACGGCGTCGGCACCAAGCTCGATGTCGCGAAGCGCGCCGGCGTGTACGACACGGTCGGTCGCGACATCGTCCACCACTGCATCGGCGACATCTTGGTCCAGGGGGCGTGGCCGCTCTTCTTCCTCGACTACATCGCCGTCGGGAAGATGGACCCGCAGATGGTCTCCGACATCATCCGTGGGTGTGCTGCCGCGTGCCGCGACGGTGGGCTCGCGCTGCTCGGTGGCGAGACGGCCGAGATGCCGGGCCTGTACGCACCCGGAGATTTCGATCTCGCCGGCACGATCGTCGGCGCCGTGCGGCGCGAGAAGTTGCTCGACGGTTCGCGTGTCCGTCCGGGGCAAGTCCTCGTCGGACTCGCGTCTTCTGGGTTGCACACGAACGGCTATTCGCTGGCGCGTCACGTCCTGTTCGACACGCTGCATCTCGCGATCACGGATCGGCCGCGCGAGCTGGGTGGACAGAGCCTCGGCGAGGCGCTGCTCGCCGTGCACCGGAACTACTTGCCCTACATCTGGCCGTTGCTCGAAGACGATCGCATCCAAGCGTTGGCGCACATCACCGGCGGCGGGCTCGTCGACAATGTGCCGCGCGTGCTCGGGCCGTGCGATGCGTGGATCGATCGTTCCTCGTGGACGCCGTCGGCGCTGTTTCGCTTCCTGTGCGACAAAGGCGAGGTGGGGCAGGACGAGGCGTATCAGGTCTTCAACATGGGGATCGGCATGGTCGCCTTCGTCGAGGAGCGCGATCTCGAGTCCGTCCTCGGACGCCTCGCCGCGCAGAACGAAACCGCAATCGTCATCGGCCGCACCGCTGCCCGGACGGAGTCGGAAGGAGTCGTTCGCTGGACGCGTTGATCCGAGGTCTAGCTCTCGCGTTCGTGACGGCGCACCCGGCACCGCTCGCGCCCGTGGAGCCGGCGTCTTGCGCTCCGGTCTCGCTGACGACTGCCGCGGATCGCGTCCCGGACGCGGAATCGCGCGACTTTTGGGAACGCACGTGGGAGCGACTCGACAGGGCCGATCGCGCGACGCGGCGTGAGGTGAGCTGGCGCCGTCGGATCTCCGATCTCAGCGACATCGCCGCGGAACGTCGCATCACGAGTCTCTCGCGTGCCGACGAGGATGACTTGTTTCGCACGCGACTCCTCGTCTGGCACCTCGATCGCCTGCGGAGTCGTCGCGAGGACCTCCTCGATCCGCCGCCCGTGGGCTTCACGTGGCTGCCGTCCGAAGCCTGGTTCGGTGCTCGCGCTCTGGGCCCCGGGTCGGCGCGTTGCGCGGCCTTGCTCGAATCGCTGACGCAGGCGACCCCAGCCGATCGCCCCGTGCGCATCGCGATCGCGGAGTCGCAACTCCTCGAGGAAGTGTGTTCCGGCAACGCGGACGGAGCGGCCGAACTCGCGCTGCGCATCGACGCGCTGGAGCCCACCGCCGCGCGTGCCGCTCGCGCAGCTTGGACGGGCACGCAGGCCGGGCGCGGCGAAGCCGTCGCCATCGCGCTCTCGGCCCGCA
>JAYTBY010000595.1:0-3201 GCA_043736755.1 Planctomycetota bacterium
GCGCGTCGCCGGCCGGCTCGCTCGGGACGAACGAATCCGGCGCGGCGCGCAACGCGCTCTCGTACTCGCGGCTCGGCACGGACACGGTCTCGTGGCCACCGATCCACGTCACCGATTCGAACGGCGCTCCGAGTGCGAGCATCTCGGCGACGAGGGGTGCGAACGAGACCTGGGCGACGAGATGACGCGACGCGCAGTCGCTCGAGACTTGCACTTGCTCGGCGGCGAGCAGCCGCACGTTGAGCGGGTTCACGACGAGACCCGCGGCGGAGCCGGCGAAGTACGTTTCGAGGAACTCCGGCACGTTCCACGCGAGGATCGAAACTCGATCACCGGGCTCGAGTCCGCGACCGCGAAGGTACGCGGCGAGTCTCAGGCTGCGCGCGTGGAACTCCGCATACGGAACCGTCCGTCCGCCGCCCACGATCGCGGGATTCGAAGGATGCAGTCGCGCGGCGCGCGCGAGGAGGCTCGCGATGTGCATGTCAGGTTCTGTGCGGGGTAGGGCGCGCGATCAGGGGCGTCGGGGCGAAGTGTTACCCATGTGCCCGGTCGACAGTGTTTCCCATGTGCCGGGTTGCACAAAGTCACGAACGCGGAGCGCCCAGCACGGTTGTGCGTGAGGCCGACAGGTGCTCGAAGCCCATCGATGGACCTGATTCAGGGCCGATCCGCACGCTCGGGCCGCTATTCCTCGTCACCACGCAACTTTGCGAGCAGTGCGAAGTCCTCGATCGTACTCGTGTCCCCTGTCGATTCGCGTCCGACGGCCACATCGCGCAGGAGTCTGCGCATGATCTTCCCGCTGCGGGTCTTGGGCAGCGCGTCGGTGAAGCGGATCTCGGCCGGCCGCGCCAGCTTCCCGATCTCCTTCGCGACGTGCTCCATCAGCGCTTGCCGCAGTGCGTCGTCACCCTGCACGCCTTGCACGGTGGTCACGAACGCGACGATCGCTTGCCCGAGCAACTCGTCGGGACGACCGACCACCGCGGCCTCGGCGACGCTCTCGTGACTGACGAGCGAACTCTCGAGCTCCATCGTGGACAGCCTGTGACCGGCGACGTTGAGCACGTCGTCGACGCGCCCGAGGATCCAGAAGTAGCCCTTCTCGTCGCGACGCGCGCCGTCGCCGGCGAAGTACAGCGTGCCGAACTTGCTCCAGTAGCTCTCGCGGTAGCGCTCGGGATCGCCCCAGATTCCGCGCAACATCGAGGGCCACGGTTTCCGGATCACCAAGTACCCGCCTTGATTCGGGCCGAGCTCGCGGCCGTGTTCGTCGACGACCGCAGCATCGATGCCGAAAAACGGTCGCGTGGCCGATCCCGGTTGCGTGACCGTGACTCCAGGCACCGGCGTGATCGCGATCGAGCCGGTCTCCGTCTGCCACCAGGTGTCGACGATTGGGCATCTCCCGCGACCGATCTCGCGGTGGTACCACATCCACGCTTCCGGGTTGATCGGCTCGCCGACCGAACCGAGCAGCCGCAGCGAGGACAAGTCGTACTGACGCGGCACTTCGTCGCCGAAGCGCATGAACGTGCGGATCGCCGTCGGCGCCGTGTAGAAGACAGTGACCTTGTGGCGGTCGATGATTTCCCAGAAGCGCCCCGGCGTCGGCGTCGTGGGCGCGCCCTCGTACATCAGGATCGTCGCGCCGTTCGCGAGCGGCCCGTAGACGATGTAGCTGTGCCCGGTCACCCAACCGACATCGGCGGTGCACCAGAAGAGGTCGCCCTCGCGCAGGTCGAAAACGAACTGCGTGCTGAGGTACGCGCCGACGAGGTAGCCGCCCGTCGTGTGCACGATTCCCTTGGGTTTTCCGGTCGATCCCGACGTGTAGAGCAGGAACAGCAAGTCTTCGCTGTCCATCGGCTCCGGCGCACACTCGCTGGTCACATCGGCGGCGAGTTCCTGGTACCAGACGTCGCGACCGGGACGCCACGCGACCCGATTGCCCGCGCGCTTCACGACCAGGACCGTGTGGACTTCCGCGAGACCTTCGACCGCTTCGTCGACTTGTGGTTTCAGCGGCAGGACTTGCCCGCGCCGATACCCGCCATCGGCGGTGATCACGGCTGTGCACGCACCATCGACGATGCGGTCGCGCAACGCGGCTGCGCTGAAACCGCCGAATACGACCGAATGCGCGGCACCTAGGCGAGCGCAAGCGAGCATGGCGATGGCAGCTTCCGGGATCATGGGCATGTAGATCGCGACGCGATCACCCTTCTTGACGCCGCGACCTTTCAGCACGTTCGCGAAGCGGCACACCTCTAAGTGCAGTTCGGCATACGTGAGCGTGCGCACTTCGCCCGGCTCGCCTTCCCACACGATCGCGCGCTGGTCCGCTCGTCGTCCGAGTGCGTGCTGATCGAGGCACACGACCGACGCATTGATCTGGCCGCCCGTGAACCACTTCGCGAACGGCGCGCCGCTCCAGTCGAGCACCCTCTCGAACGGCCGCATCCAAGGCAGTTCGCGCGCGATGCGGCCCCAGAACGCGTCGGGGTCATCGATCGACTCGCGGTACATCCGCTGATACGCATCGTCCGACGCAATGCGCGCGCGGGACTGGAACTCGCGCGGCGGCGGGAAGTGGCGGTTCTCGTGGAGGACGTTGTCGATCTGCTGGCTCATGCGGGCTCCCGGGAAGTGGCGCGAGGGTAGCGGCGCAGAACGTCCGACGGAACACGCGCGGCGCGGTTCCGCGTCATAGAAGAGGGCGCCGTCCCCGCGGCGTCGATCCGTCGCGTAGTCCGTGAGAACCAGGAGTACTGGTAGTTGGGTGCCGTCGCGTTCTCGGCGGGAGCCAGAAGTACTGGTGGCTCGGCGCGTGACCGCGCCTCAGGTGCGCTCGCGAAACAGCGTGAAGTACCGCGCGAGCTTGCCCGCAAAACGAGCCGGGCTGCGCAGCTCGCGGACGAGACGCTTGGGCCGACGATAGAAACGCCGGTAGCCCTGCTTGATCTTCTCCTGAATCTCGGCCGCGGTCATGTGCTCGTTGCCTTCGAGCGCGTGGACCCCGGTCATCGTCGCGTAGTCGAACTCGCGCGTGCCGCGCAACATCTGGAAGAGAGGCGTGCCCGGATACGCGGTGACCGCGCAGAACTGAACTTGATCCGGATCGAGCCGTTCGACGAGTGCGAACGTCTCCTCGGCCATCTGTGGAGTCTCCTCGGGAAAGCCGACCATGCAGAACGC
>JAYTBY010000596.1:0-15897 GCA_043736755.1 Planctomycetota bacterium
TCGCGACGACGTTCTTCGGGCGCCGCGACAGGAACTGCAGTTGGAACCCGGCCAGTGGCTCGCCGCTCTCGACGTCGAGCACGCGACCGCGCACGCTGCGCAGCGCGTCGGGCACGGGAGCTTCGACGCCCGACGCACGAGAGCCATGCATTCCGCGCGACGCGCGATCGCGCGCGGATTCGCCGGAGTCGAGCTCGAGCGCATCGCGCTGTCGCACGAGCTCCGCGGGCACGACGGGCCAAGCGTCGACGACAGCCGGGCGATCCACATCGACGCCGTCGAGAACCCCCTCGCGCGCCACGAGCCAAGCGATCGCACCAGCGATGGCCAGAACTCCCGAGCCGAGGAGCAGTGCGACGGACTTCGAAGTCATCCGCGGTTTCTAGCGGCCACCGAAGCGGCCACCGAAGCGACCGACGAAGGCCGCGTTCTCGCCCGGACGCGACCACGCGCGGCCGAGTTCGGGGGCTTCGACGGCGAACGTCTCGTCGAGCCCGACGAGACGAGACTCGAGTGGGTCGAGCGGCGCATACCACACGTTCTGCGGCATCGCGCAACACGCGCGATCGGGCAGCGCGCGACCTGCGAGCTCGAACCTGCCGCTCGCGAGGACGGAGTAGGCCTCACCCTCGAACGCGACTTGGAGCGGAGTCGAGTGCACGCCCACGACTTCGCCGACCAGGCCCGCACGCGTCGTCGCGAGCCAACGGACTGCGGCCGCCGCGCGTTGGGGTGCCTGACCTGAATCGACACTGCCTGAATCGACACTGCCTGAATCGACATGAATCGTGCTGCGGCGCGGGCCACCCTCGTCCAAGTTCGCGTCCGAGGTCACGACCAGCGCGATGGCGACTCCAGAGAGGTCGACGCCAGCGAAAACACCGGACTCGATCCGCCACGCGCAGAGCGCGTCGCGCCCGCCGGTGACGAACTCACTGTTGTAGTGGCACGCGCCGGCGAAAACGCTCGCCGTGCGAGCCTCGACGTAGAGCCCGGCGACGGGGACGGTCTCGACGCCGAGGGGCGCGAGCAGAGGGATCAGGAGCGCGGAGTGGAGCACGGTAGGACCTCGACGAAGTAGCCATCGCTCATCCTACAGGACCGATTCGTAGCAGGTTCGCCCGGCCCGGCAATCCGCGGGATCCACGACGTCGCCATCCGGGCCCAGGGCCTGCATCGTGCGCCGACACCAGCAAGACTGGCTGGCGTCGAGCAATTCCGACTCGGTGCGTGGCGGCCGGCCGAGAAAGAAGGCCTTCTTGCTCTGGATGTGCGTGCAGAACGGTGCCGCGGAGGTTCCGGCGGGATCGGGTGAGTTCGTCAAGGGCACTACCCCGCAAGGGCGAGCAACGCGCGCTCGACCAAGGTCTTCGTCAGGGGGATCTTGTAGGCGTTCTGCGAGAGGGGTTCGGCGCCGTGGACCGCCGCCTCGGCCGCCTCGCGCGCCGCGGCGGCGTCGAGCGTGCGACCCACGAGAACGGCTTCGGCGCGCGGCACGCGCCAGGGCACCGGCGCGACCCCGCCGAGGCAGATGCGCGCCTCGCGGACCCGGCCGTTCTCCAACGTGACGGACGCGGCCACGGCGGAAAGAGCGAAGTCGTAGGACTCGCGCTCCTGGAACTTCAGATAGGTGGAACGCGAACCCGCCGCCGGTTTCGGCGCGAGGATCTGGATCACGATCTCGCCGGGGAATAGCGCCGTTTCCTGCGTGATGTCGCCGTCGGCGGGCAACACGTAGAAACGCTCGAGGGGCATGCGTCGCGATCCCGACTTCGAGCGCAGGACGATCTCGGCTCCAAGCGCCACGAGTGCCGGCGCGAGGTCGCTCGGATGCACGATCCAACTCGGTCCCCCGCCGAGGATCGCGTTGTACTTGTTGAAGCCGCCGTACGAGAAGCACTCGGTGCCGCCCTTCTTCAGGCAACGCGCTTCCTCGATGCGGTAGTAGACGCAGCGCGGTCGCTGACACAAGTTGCCGCCCAGCGTCCCGCACGAACGGATCTGCGGACTCGCCACCGATTCGGCCGCCTCGGAGAGTGCGGTCCAGTGCGCGCGGATCGTCGCATCCCGCTCGATCCGCGCGAGCGTGGCCAGAGAACCGACGCCCAACGCCCCGCTCGCCGAATCGATCACGTCGAGTTCGGGGATCGACTTGAGGTTCACGACGCGGTCAGGTTCCGCGAGGTACTCCTTCATCTCCGTCACGAGGTCTTGGCCACCGGCGAGATAGCGCACGGTGCCCGCGCTCGAATCCGCGGCGAGCGCCAAGGCCTCGTCGATCGAGGTCGGGTTCACGAGTCGGAACGACTTCACGTCAGACCACCTTTCCGAGAGCGGCGAGAACTTTGTCGGGCGTGATGGGCAGCTCGCGCACACGCGCGCCGCAGGCGTTGTGCACGGCGTTCGCGATGGCGCCGGCACCCGGAATGGCCGGCGGTTCGCCCACGCCGATCACTCCTTGCCGTGTGTCTTCGTCGTCGATGATCGTCGTCATGCGCGGGATCTCCAGCGCGTGCGGCATCTTGTATTCCTCGAAGCTCGAGTTGAGCTGGAGGCCCAGCGCCGCATCGATGATGCGCGCTTCGCCCAGCGCGTAACCGAGCGCTTGGATCATGCCGCCTTGGATCTGGCTCTTCAGCGCGAGTCGGTTCAGCGGCAAGCCGACTTCTTGCACGCAGACCATGTGGAGCACGCGCACGCGGCCCGTGCCGGGATCCACGGCGACGCGCGCCGCTTGCGTGCAGTTCACGCCGCGTGCGGCGAGAGACTCGACCCACTTGCCCTGCGCGCGCAAGCCTTCCGCGGGCAACGTGCCACAGGCCTTCTTCCACGTGATGATCGTCGGGCTCTTCGCACCGGTGTGCAGGACTCCTTCGGGCTCGAAGCGGAATCCGTCCGCAGGCAGATCGAGCACCTGGCCGAGGTGCGCGGCGAACGCGACGCGCGCTTTGGAAGCCGCATCCTTCACGGCCGGCGCGAGTGATGCACTCGTGACGCTGCCGCCCGAACCGACGCCCATGCCGAGTCGCGAGCTGCCGAGCTTCGCCGTGACGTTGCGCACGGTGAGGCCGAATTCCTCGGCCGTGATCGCGGCCATGTAGGTGCGCGTCCCCGTGCCGAGATCCTGCACGCCACACGCGGCCGTGATGCTGCCGTCGCGGTCGATGCGCACTTCGACCTCACAATCATCGCTGCCGCCGCCGCCCCAAGCCGAAACGCCGAAGCCGATTCCGATGCACTCCGAGCCACGCGCCTCGCCGGGCTTCGTCTTGTGCGGGTGATCGGCCCAACCGATCTCCTTCGCCACGCGATCGAGTTGGCGCTGCCACGCGGACTTCTCGGGCAGGTTCTGCTTGCGGAACTGCACGAGGTCGAGGCCCGCCGCATAGGCGAGCTCGTCGAGGATCGATTCCATCCCGAACGACGCCTGCGGCGAGCCGGGTGCGCGCATGGCGCGGCTCGCATCGAGGTGCATGCGCACGGATCGCACCGTGCGGAAGTGCGCTTCGGGCTTGTAGCAGTAGGGCAGTCCGGCCAGCGATCCGCCTTGCAACCCGCCGTGCTTGTACGCATCGACGACGAAGCCGGTGAGCTTCCCATCCGCGGTGCAGCCCACTTCGAAGGTTTGGATGCCGCCCGAGCGATTGCCGGCCATCAGGAACTCCTCGCGACGACCGAGCATCAAGTGCACGGGGCGCTTCAGTTCCTTCGCGATCTGGCACGCGACCTGGCCCTGTTTGTCGAGGCCGAACTTCGCGCCGAACCCGCCGCCCATGTGCTCGACGATGCCGGTGACCGCGTTGGCGGGCAGACCGAGTTCCTCGGCCGCGTTCGCCGCGAAACCATGCGCGTACTGCGTCGAGCAGTACACCGTCGCCTCGTCGCCGCCGCGGTAGTCCACGACGACCCCGTGCGTCTCGAGACACGCGTGATGCTGGATCGGGACTTGGTACGTCGCCTTCACGCGGAAGGCGCTGCGCTCGAGCGCGGCGCGCGCTTGCGCTTCGTCGCCGTCGGTCGCGGGCTTGGAGACCGTCCCGCTCTTGCCGACCGCGGGTGCGCCCTCCTTCATGCCGGTGTCATGGTCGACCGTCCACGGCAGCGGCTCGAACTTCGCGGCGAGCGCGCGCAGCCCGTCGTCCAGAGCCTCGATCGACTCCGCCGAGACTGCCGCGATCGGATCACCGAGGAATCCAGCCTCCGTGCCCTTGATGACGAGCACGTGCACGACGCCCTTCACCTTTTTCGCGGCTTCGACGTCGAGGTGCGCGACCTTGGCGCGCGGCAACGGCGATACGAGCAAGCGCGCGTAGACCATGCCCGGCAGGCGGACGTCGTGCGTGTAGCGCGCCACGCCGCTGACCTTCTCGGGTCCGTCGACGCGCGGGATGTCCTGATTCAGAACGCGTAGCTTCGAGCGCTCGGGCCAAGCGATCGTGGCCACGTCCTCCACCTCGACTTCGACTTCGGTGTCGACGCCGTTCACGACCTTCGTCGTCTTGATCTTGCGCTTCTTCGGCGCGTCCTGGCCCACGTTGGCTTCGATGCTCATCACTTGCCCTCGACGAGACGACGACCGGCCGCGAGCGCGGCTTCGAACACTTGAGGTTGCGTTCCGCAACGGCACAGGTTGCCCGAGCACGCGCTGCGAATCGTCGCCTCGCTCGCCCGCGGATCCTTCTTCAAGCAGGCCGTGATCGCGACCACGAAGCCCGGTGTGCAGAAGCCGCACATGGAGCCGTCGTGCGCGACGAACTCCTGCTGCAAGACGCTGAGCTCGGCCGGAGTGCCGAGTCCTTCGATCGTCGTGATCGCGTGACCGCGCACGTCACACGCGAGTTGCAAGCACGAGTACCGCGGCTCCAGGTCGACGAGCACCGTGCACGCGCCGCAGTTGCCCCGCTCGCACACGCTCTTCGTACCCGTCAGCGCCGGGTCGAGGCGCATCCGCAACGCGTCGAGCAACGTCGTGCGCGGTTCTACGACGACACGGCGCTTGGTCCCGTTGATCATGAGCTCGATCTCGACTTCGCCGTCGAGCGTCTCGGGACCGACGGGAACCGGCACGCTAGCAGGCGCCTGACTCGGCGATCCGCTGGCAGCGAGCAGTCCCTGAGCGATCACGCCGCCAGCGGCGACACCTCCCGCTCCGCGCAGGAACCGCCGTCGCGACAGGTCGGCGTCGTCGCCACTCGGAACTCGATCCGTGAAGTCCGCCATCGTCGTACTTTCCTCGCGGCGGGGCTTTTCGCTGGCCCAGCTTCGCTGAGACGATCGTACCGCTCCCTTCGGCGGGCACCAGGATCGGTTGGGCGATGCACACCACCGAAACCTCGGGTGTCCGACATGCGCTTCGTGCGGCGACGGACCTCGGGCGCTATCCTGCGTGCGCATTCGTTCCCAAAGACCCTGATCCGCGCGCTCTCCCCGCCGTCTGTTCACGGTGGACGGCGCACCAACCAAGGAATGCCGTGATGTTCGTGACCACCCGTCGCTCCCTGTGCGCTTCCGTGCTGGCGCTCCTGGCACTCACTGCCCTCGCTTCCGCGGCTCCCGGCGATCCGAAGCCGACCCTGAAGTTCACGGGGATCCCGAATCAGAACACGACCGAGCTGGCCGAGAAGTACGCGCCGCTCGCCAAGTACCTCGGGGAGAAGCTGGGCATCCCCGTCGAGTACGTCGCTTCGGCCGACTACAACGCCTCGGTCGACGCGTTCAAGAACGGCGACGTCCAACTGGCCTGGTTCGGCGGCTACACCGGCTGCCAAGCGCGTACCGCTGTCCCGGGAGCGCGCGCGATCGCCTGCGGTGTCCGCGACCTCGAGTTCAAGAGCTACATCATCGCCAACAAGGCCTCGGGCCTGGTCGCGAGCTCTGAATTCCCGACCACGCTCGCCGGCCGCAAGTTCACGTTCGGATCGGCCAGCTCGACCTCGGGCCGCGTGATGCCCGAGCACTTCCTGCGCAAAGCGACGAAGAAGTCGCCCAAGGAACTCTTCGGCGCGGAACCGAGCTTCTCCGGGGGGCACGACAAGACGATCGAGCTCGTCGCCGCTGGGACCTTCGATGCCGGCGTCGTCGACTACG
This sequence comes from Planctomycetota bacterium, assembly GCA_043736755.1. Taxonomy (GTDB): domain Bacteria; phylum Planctomycetota; class UBA1135; order UBA1135; genus JAEUHZ01. Next base: position 6,088 of record JAYTBY010000596.1, read on the forward strand.
CCGTCTTCGACAAGCGCGTGAAGGAGAAGAAGGTCGACCCGAACGTCGTCCACATCATCTGGACCTCGCCCGAGTACGCGGACTACAACTTCACGGCACACCCGAAGCTCGAAGAGATCTACGGCAAGGGCTTCACCGAGAAGCTGCAGAAAGAGTTGGTCTCGATCTCGGGTGAGGACCGTCTTCTCCTGGCCGCCTTGGACCGCGCTGAGGACGGACTCGTCATCTGCACGAACGAAACGTTTGAAACCCTCCGCAAGACCGCTGTCGACATCGGTCTCCTGCGCTGATCCCGACGCTTGGAAGCGGGCGCGCCCGGGCTCCGCGGCTTTCGAGCTGCACGGAGCCGGCGTCGTCTTCTCCGGGCGGATGGCGCTGACCGAAGCGAGCCTCGTCGTCGACCCCGGCGAGGCTCTCGCACTCGTGGGCCCGAGCGGCGCGGGGAAGACGACACTGCTCCGACTGCTGAACGCGTCGCAAGCGCCGACGTCCGGATCCGTGTGCGTTGACTATCGCCGACTCGACGCACTGAGCCCACATGAGCTGCGCGCCGTCCGCGCACGCATCGGATTCGTGCACCAGGACCTGGCGCTCGTGCCCAACTACCGCGTGCTGCAGAACGTGATCGCGGGGAGCCTCGGTCGCCTCGGATTCGCTGGTGCGGTTCGGGCGATGCTCTTCCCCAAGCGCGCCGAAGTCCTGCGCGCGGCGACGATCCTCGAGCGCGTCGGCATCGGCGCGAAGCTCTACCAGCGCACGGATTCGTTGTCCGGTGGCGAACGCCAGCGCGTGGCACTCGCCCGAGCACTCTTCCAGGAACCGTCGGCGCTCTTGCTCGACGAGCCGGTGTCGTCGGTCGATCCAGCGCGAGCGCGTGACATGGTCGAGCTCGTCACCGCGATCTCGCGTGAGCGCGGAATCACGCTCGTGGTCTCGATCCACGACATCGGGCTCGCGCGGGAAAACTTCCCGCGCCTCGTCGGCCTGCGATCCGGCCGCATCGTCTTCGATGGTCCGACGGCCACGATCGCCGCGGGGAACCTCTCGGCGCTGTACTCACTCGAAGGCCTAGAGCGTGTCGAACCTGCGCGCGCCCTCTGATCCTTTTCGACGGCCATTTCCGGTCACGCCGCGCCTCGCGGTCGCGATCTCGATCGTCGTCGCGGCGGGTCTCGCCTGGGTCGCGCTCGATGCGCCGATCTCGAAGCTCGTCCCGGCCGAAGGCGGTCTTCGCGTCGTGCGTGCGTTCTTCGCCGCGGCCCTGTCTCCCGCATTCGAGTACGAATCGCCCGTGCCCGAGGGCACGCCGCACATCCTCTGGCAAGCGCTCGCCGCGGCGCGACGCACGATCGTCTTCGCCGCAGCTGGGATGAGCCTCGCGCTGCTCTTCGGGATCGTCCTCGGGTTCTTCTCCACGACCGCGTGGTGGTCCGGCGAACTGGCCAGTGGCGCGAGTCCCTTGCGACGTGCCTATGCACGCTCCCTCGGCCCCACGATCTGGGCCGGAGCACGTGCACTCATCGTGATGATGCGCTCGGTCCACGAACTCCTCTGGGCCGTGTTGTTCCTGGCCGCGTTCGGACTGAACACCGCGGGCGCTGTCGCCGCGATCGCGATCCCCTACGGCGGAACGTTGGCGAAGATCTTCTCGGAGATGATCGAGGAGACGCCGCGTGACGCCGCGCACGCGCTCCGTGCGGCGGGCGCGGGACCGTTTCAAGTCTTCGCCTTCGGTCTCGTGCCGCGCGCGGGTCCCGACCTCGCCGCCTACTCGTTCTATCGCTTCGAATGCGCGGTACGCAGCGCGGCGGTGCTCGGGTTCTTCGGGTTCCCCACGCTCGGCTACGCGATCGCGCAGTCGTTCGAGAACCTGCACTACGCCGAGGTTTGGACGTACATGTACGCACTGATCCTGCTGGTCGTCTTGCTCGAGCTGTGGAGCGGAGCGTTGCGACGGAGGTTCGTCGCATGAATGCCGTACCGCTGCGCGTCGACATCGACCACTTGCGTCGCACGCGGCCGAAGAGCCGGCTCGTCCGCGCCTCCCTCGTCGCGATCGCTGTGCTCATCGCCTACGCGTGGCTCGGTGGCGACATCCACGTCGACGACCTCTTCAGCCCGCGTCGCGCGGAGAATCTGGCACGGTTCGCTCACGTGGACGCCGTGCCGTTCGCGCTGCGCGAACAGGCTTGGGGCGTGCGAGAGTACGCCCACTTCGCGCTGAATCTGGCGCAAGACCGTGGATTCGAGGGGCTCCTCGCAACCCTAGCGATCTCGGTCCTCGCGATCGCGCTGGCCGCCGCGGGCGGGCTCGCGCTGACGTTCCTCGCGGCTCGCAACGTGATGAGCCCGGCACCGTTCGGCGATGCGGCAGCACGCGACGGCTCGCGACGGTGGATCGTCGTCTGCGCGCTCGTGCGCGGCGCGCTCGTCCTCCTGCGAGCCATTCCGGAGTACGTGTGGGCCTTCCTCCTGCTCGCCATGCTCGGCCCGAGCGCCTGGCCGGCCGTTCTCGCACTCGCGATCCACAACGCGGGGATCCTGGGCAAACTGGGCGCGGAGACCGTCGAGAACCTGGACTCTCGCCCACTCGCAGCTTGGCGCGGCGCAGGTGGAAACCGTGCCCAGATCGCCTGGCTCGGCGCGTTGCCGCTCGCGGCGAACCGATTCATCCTCTACTTCTTCTATCGCTTCGAGACGTGCGTGCGTGAGGCCACCGTGCTCGGCATGCTGGGCGTCGTGTCCCTCGGCTATTGGATCCAGGATTCGCGCTCGAAGCAGTACTACGACGAGATGATCGTCTTCGTGGCGCTCGGAGCCGGTCTCGTCCTCGCCGCGGATCTCGCATCTGCGATCGTGCGGCACGCGTTGCGACGAGCACACTGAGAGGCCGTGAAGAAATCGAGCCTACGGCCTCTCAGAAACGAGTGGCGCCGCTTCCACGGCGCGTCGCCCGCGATTGCTTCCCAGGCTCTCTGACCGTGAACGAATCGATCCTACGGCCTCGAGGTAGACTGCCGCGCCGCTCCGTGGCGCGAGTGCGGTTCTCGTCTTCACCGTCGCTGGGAAACGCCGCGTGACCCAAGCGATTCTCGAGTTCGACGCGCTGGCGAAGTCCTACGGCAAGATCCGTGCGCTGGACGGGCTCACGTTGTCGCTGCCGCCCGGTCCGACGGGATTGCTCGGGCCGAACGGCGCGGGGAAGACGACGCTCTTGAAGCTGTGCCTCGGTCTCCTCGCGCCTGATTCCGGAACGGCGCGCATCGCGGGTTGCGATCCGACGACGGCCACCGGCCGCGCGAAGTTACGGCGCGCGGTCGGGTACATGCCCGAAGGCGACTGCCTCGTCCCGGGGATGAGCGGCGTCGAAACGGTAGCGATGCTCGGACGACTCTCGGGCCTCTCCGCGAGCGACGCGATGACCCGCGCGCACGAAGTTCTCGACTACACGGGGCTCGACGAAGCGCGTTACCGCGAAGTCGCAGGTTGGTCGACGGGCATGAAGCAGAGGCTCAAGCTCGCGCAAGCGCTGGTACACGATCCGACGCTCCTCTTGCTGGACGAACCCACGGACGGACTCGATCCCGTGGGGCGACGACACATGTTGGAGCTCATCGCCGATCTAGGGGCAGCGCAGGGGAAGAGCTTGCTCCTGTGCTCGCACCTCTTGCCCGACGTCGAAGCGACGTGCGATTCCGTCGTGGTGCTGTCGCGCGGACGCGTAGCGGCATCGGGACGTATCACGGATCTCGTGGGCACGGCGCGAGCACGCGTGCGCTTCGAGATCCAGGGCGACGAACTCGCTTTCGCGCGCGAGCTCGCTGCGAGCGGAGTGACGCACACACGATCCGAGACCTCGACGTTCGTCGTCGAGCTCGATGCGGCGGATCCCGACGCGGACGCTGCACTCGGAGCCGCCGCTCGCGCCCAAGTGCGCGTCCAGGCCATCGTGCCCGAGCGCGCGACGCTCGAAGCGGCGTTCTTGCGCGCGCTCGAGGAACAGGGAGCGCGCGCATGAAAGCCGCCGCCAACCTCGAGGTCTACCGGCCTTTCACGGGCACATTGCACGAGAAGCCGCGCGCTGCGATCGCGTTGTGGCGAGCCGGCCTGCGCGTCGCGTTCCGACGCAAGCTCGCACTCGTCTTGCTCTTCGCACCGCCCGCGATCGCCACCGTGATCTTCTCGTTCGTCGTCTACGCGGGTTACGCCTTGGAGCAGGGCATGACGCCCGACGCGCTCGGCGGCGACGCAGGCGTCATCGGACAGGTCGCGAGCACGATGATGCGCGACGTGGCAGCGGAAGCGCTCGCAGTCCGCAAGCAGATCGTCGGGTTCCACTTGGCGATGTCGGTGTTCTCGCTCTTGCTCGTCGCGTGGTACGGCGCGGGGCTCATCGCCGAGGATCGACGGAACGGCGCGCACCTCCTGCTCTTCGCGCGGCCGCTCACGCGGACGAGCTACGTCCTCGGCCGTTTCCTCGTCGTGGCGACGTTCGGTGCGTTGGGCTCGGTCGTGCCGACCATCGTCGTGTGCACCGTGGCGACGTTCGCGTCGCCCGATTGGTCGTTCGTGCGGCTCGAAGGCGACCTCGTGTGGAAATCCCTGACCTACGCCGTGGCGTGGGTGACCGCCATGAGCGCGCTCGTGCTGGCCGCGTCGAGCCTCACGACACGCAAGGCCTATGCCTTGGCGACGACGTTCGGGATCGCGGTCGGACTCGGCGCGATCGCAACGCTTCTCGCGGGCTTGACGCGCCAACCCGCGTGGCGCGCGCTGTCGCCGGGCATGTCCTGGGCGCGCATCGCGAACGACGTGTTCGAGGTGCGCGAATCGCGCGCGCGTTGGGACGTCGACCTCGCCTATCTCTCCGTGTCGATTCTCTTCGTCGTCTCGGGCCTCGTCATCGCGTGGCGCGTGCGGCGCATGGAGGCCGTCCAATGACGCTCGCGGTCGTCACGCGGGACCTCGGGCGTTGGTACGGCGACGTGGTCGGCGTGTCCGATGTCTCGCTCGAGCTCGAAGGCGGAGTCGTCGGCCTACTCGGTGCGAACGGCGCCGGGAAGTCGACGTTCTTGAAGCTCCTCGTGGGCGAGTTGCGTCCTTCGCGCGGCTCGATCCGCGTCCTCGGCGAGGAGCCGTTCGCGAACGCGCGCCTGTATCGACAGCTCGGGTTCTCGCCGCAACAGGATGCATTGTGGAGCGACCTGACGGCGCGCGAGACACTCGAGTTCCTTCTACGCATCGGTGGTTTCACCCGGAAGGACTCTCGCGATCGTGCCGAGCGGGCTCTGACGCGCGTGAAGCTCACCGATGCCGCCGAACGTCGCGTGGGAGGTTTCAGCAAGGGCATGCGCCAGCGCGTCCGCATCGCGCAAGCCATCGCCCACGATCCGGCCTTCGTCGTGCTCGACGAACCGTTGAATGGTCTCGATCCCCTCGCGCGCCGTGACACGCTGCAGTTGTTCCGCGAGCTGGGAGAAGCCGGCACACATGTGCTCGTGTCGAGCCACGTGCTGCACGAAGTCGAGGAGCTGACCCGCACCGTGTTGCTCCTCCACCGCGGCCGCGTCCTTGCTCAAGGACCGGCCAGCGAGATCCGCGCGCTCCTCGATCGACGCCCGCGGCGCGTCTCCATCCGCGCGCGAGATCCGCGACGGTTGGCACGCGCACTCCTCGCACTCGACGGCGTGACGTCGGTCCGCGTCGGCAACGACGGCGAGCTCGATGTCGAAACGTCGCGACTCGACGAGCTGCAATCGCGGTTGCCCGCGATCGCCGCCGAGGAACGCGCCGGCATCCGCGGTTTCGCCGTCGCCGACGCGAGCCTCGACTCCCTCTTCGACGACTTGGTGGGAGGCGCGCGGTGAAGGCCTTGATCTCTTCGTCGGCCCTGCTCTTCGTGATGCACTTGCCGCGACTCCTGCGATCGCGACGGACGCTGATCGTCTTCGTCCTGGCGCTCGGACCAGCCGTCATCGCGTGGCTCACTTCGGAGCTCGCGCGCGAGGCGTCGCCGGGCGAGATCGCGGCGCAGGCGGGTTGGCTGCTCGTCCTGCAAGTCGTCGTGCCGCTCACGGGGCTCGTCCTCGGTTCCGCGGCCGTCGCGGAGGAAGTCGACGACCGCACGCTCACCTACCTCTACACGCGACCGATGCCGCGCGCGGCACTGCTACTCGGTCGCTACGCGGCGATCGCGGTGGTCCTCACGGCGATCCTCTTGATCGGCGTCGCTCTGTTCCTCCTCGCCGCGAGTCGAGCGCGCGGCGAAGGACCGCCGCTCGTCGCCGGCATCGCGCGACCCTTGCTCGGTGCGGCCCTGATCGGCGGCGCCGTCTACGCGGCCCTCGCTGCGGCGCTCGGAGCGTTCGTGAAGAACCCGATGGTGGTCGGACTCGGCTATGCGTTCGCGATCGAGGGCTTCCTCGCGAACCTGCCGGGGCGCAATCAACTGCTCACGGTGCAGCACCACCTGCGCAGTTGGATCGCGGCGAGCGCCGAGCCCACGTGGAGTCTCGCCGAGGGCTTCCAGGCGTCGGGTTTCCTCGACGGTGACACGGCGCTCGTCGTGCTCGCTTCGATCACGATCGGCGCGCTCGTCCTCGGCTCGTGGCGACTGACCCGGCGCGAGTTCGTGATGGCGTCCTGATCGCTATCCCGGCGCGCGATAGTGCGTGCGCCGCAACACGCGCTCGAGCCCGGTCGGATCGACGCCGACCTGCTCCAACGCGACGTGACCTTTCGCCAGAACGCGCAACACGCTCGTCGCGCGCGAAAGCGTTCCCGTCCGCGGATCGACCACGTCGAGGACGAAGCGGATGCCGCCGCGCGCCACTTCGCCACGGCCGCGCGCGACACCCATCCCGGTCGAGAGGTCGGAGACCATCAACCACTGGTACTCGTCGGACGCTTGGTCGAAGCCCAGGAATCCGCTCCAGGTGTGCGTGCCGCCGCCGGGCATCTCGAGGTTCGCGTCGATACGCAAGTAGTGCCCGTTCAGTGCCCAGTCGATCGCGGCGCGACCGGCAACCGCATCACCCTCGCGACCGTCGGCATCGACCGCGACGCTCGAGGTGATCCATGCACCGACGAGCGGATCGAGAGCGCGGTGCTCCTTGCCCGGACGCGTGGCCTCCGCTTGCCGCGCGGCTTGCTCGGCAAGCGTGACCGGGATGATGGGATCCCCGCCGCGCGGCGCCGGACGGTCGGGCCCCGAGACGCACGCGGTCGAAACGAGATAGGCGAACGACGTGAGCAGGACAGTGAGCTTCGTCATCAGTGAGGACGATAGCGGTGCAGGCGGACGCGAGCCAGCTTCACGCGCGCTCACGCCTCGCCGTCGTCGACCCAACCGAACTCCACCTCGAAGTCCGCGAAGCACGGCGCGCATACCCAGTGCTGCTCGTCGCCCGTCGCGTATCCGGCGCGTAGATCGCTGTCACGCTCGGAGAACTTGTCTCCGCAGAACTCGCAGTGGTCATGATCCCAGTCCGCGCGAAGCACGCGGTACTCGCGCCAGCGCCAGCGCAGTCCGCGCAGCGACGTCTCCTGCCCGCGACGTCGCCAGTCGTCGCGCGCGGCGAGGCTCACCGGGGATCGCGGCGCGGGCGGTTCTACGATGCGCTGTCGCTGGCGACCGAGCCCGTCGGCTCCGAGCTCGACGACGTCACCGACCTGCAAGAATTGCGGTGGTTTCCGGCCCAGACCGACTCCCGCCGGTGTTCCGGTCGTGATCACGTCGCCGGGGAGGAGCGTCATGAACTGCGATACGTAGCTGACGACTTCCGCGACGCCGAAGACCATGTCGCGCGTGGATCCGTCCTGCCGACGTTCGCCGTTCACGCTGAGGTTCAGGCCGATCGTTTGCACGTTCGCGATCTCGTCCCGCGTCGCGAGGTACGGGCCGAGCGGAAATGCGCCGTCGAAGCTCTTGCCCTTCGTGAACTGGCCGCCGCGTTCCTTCTGCCAGGCGCGCTCCGAGTAGTCGCAAGCGAGTGCGTATCCGAAGACGTGGTCGAGCGCGTGCTCCCGCGCGACGTCGCGCGCCGTGCGACCGATGACGACGGCGAGTTCGACTTCCCAATCGAGCTTCGTCGCCCCGCGCGGCACGACGAGGTCGTCGTTCGGGCCGCACAAAGACGACGAGGACTTCTGGAACAGCACCGGCTCCTTCGGGATGTCGACGCCCATCTCCGTGGCGTGATCGGAGTAGTTGAGTCCGATGCCGAGGATCTTCGAGGGACGCGCTACGGCTGAACCGATGCGCTCGCTCGCAGCGATGCGCGGCGCGCGCCCCTGATGTTGATCGAGCCACGCGAGGAGCCGCGGCAGCCCGTCGGACTCGAAGAAGCGCTCGCCCCAATCGAGGCCGAACCCGCTGCAATCCACGCGCGTTCCGTCGTCGAGGAGGACGGCGGGACGTTCGTGACCGACAGGGCCGTAGCGTGCGAGCTTCATCACGGACGGCTCAACGCACCGGCCGCCAACGCAGGTTCTCGAACACCACTCGCGAACCGTCGTGCGCTTGCTCCAGCGCAAATGCACCCTGCTTCGGCCGATCCGACCGCTCGTCGAGCACGTTCGCGACCTCGACGCCGTTGACCCACACTTGCACGCGCGTCCCGTCCTTCTCGTCGCGCGTCGAAGCGCGCACCCAGCACCACGTCTCCGGGGCGACGAGCTGGACGTTGAGTTGCGCCGACTCGAAGCCGTCGATCGAGCCCATGAAGCCGCTGCCAGGGGCGTCGGCGTTCAAGCTGATCGCGTAGCCCGAGTGCGTGCCACGGAACGAATCGTCGCTCGTCGCACCAGGCTGCGGTGCGACGGGAGCCTTCGTCACGGCGCGCAACCACACGCGCGCGACGCCGCCCGCTGCGACTTTCGCACGAAAAGCGATCTCGGCCCCGCCGAAGTCGGCGCGCTCTGTGACGAGCGCGCCCGGCGCGCCACCCAAGGTGAACTCGCCCTCCAGGACTTCACCCTTCGCTCCACCCACGACGGCCCAGCCCGTGAGAACTTCGTCCTCGAGGAGCTGCTGCCAGCCGTCGCCCGACACATCCGGATCCACCGGCTTCGCACGGATGTTGCCCAGCGCGAGCTGACCCACCAGCGGGCGGAACGAAAACGGTGCCTCCGGCACTTCCGAAACCGTGACACCGGCACCGGGCGCTGGGAACTCGACTCCGTCGTGCAGCAGCACGTCGTCGACCATCGCACGCACGATGCGCGCGTTCGCGATCTTCTTCCCCGCCTCGTCGAAGCGCGGCGCGCGGAACGTCAAGTCCATCTGATGCCATTCGCCGGCCGCACGGAAGCACGGATTGATGGGGGCGCGACCCGCTCCATCGCCCGCGAAGAGCAACGCACCGCAGCTCTCGAGCGTCGTCGTGCGCTCGTCGGGGGTCGCTGCGAGCAGCAGGCTGTACGCATTCTGCAGCTGCAACATCGCGCGACCGCCTTCCGGCAGCATGAATTCGAAGCGCAAGCGCACGTCGCCGAATCGCAGCTTGCTCACGAAGGACGGCGCTCCGCCCGCATTCGGCCACGACGCCGGACTGACGATTGCGTTCACGCCCTCGCGCGTCGCGAGCTTCTTCGGGTCCGCCGCGTCGAGATCGACGTCCACGATCTGCCAACCTTCCCCGTGCCAGAGCTGGAACGCGTCGCCGTAGCACAACCGCAACCAACCCGCGTCCGAACTCTCGCGCTGCGGCGGCGGCGGAGCGACGCGCGCGACCGGCTCGGCGCACGGTCCGTTCGGCAGATCGTTGATCGTGTACGCGAACTCGCGATGCAGCAGCGGCTCGCCGCTCG